>JAYULN010000144.1:0-5935 GCA_043763525.1 Hymenobacter sp. | reverse complement strand
TGCTCGAAATACGACTCCTGAATCTGCCAGGCGGGCTGGGTATTCACCACGTATTCCACGTATTCGATATCGCCGGCACGAAAGCTTTTTTCGGCGGTATAGAGAATGAGGCGGGCTTGCGGCAGGGCGTAATTCTCGTAATAAAGCAGCGAAGCCTGGGCGCGGGCCAGCTGCTGCCGAAACGTGCTGAGCTGGGTGCCAAACTGCGTATTGGCGTAGGCCAGCTGCACCTGGGCGGCTTCCTCGCCCAGCCGGGCGGCGGCAATGCGGCCGCGCTGCACGCCGCCCAGCAGCGGCACCGCAATGCCGGCCTGGGCCACCTGAAAGCCTTTTTCCCGATTAATACTTTGGTTGAAATAGCCGGCCCGCAGGTCGGGCAGGCGGCGCAGCTTTTCGAGCCGGGTTTGCTGCTGGCTGAGGGTGAGCTGCTGCTGGTAGAGCGCCAGTGTGGGGTTGGTGGTGGGCGTGAGGGCGGCCGTATCGGCGGGCAGCAAAGCGGCACGGGGGCTGGCCGTGGTGTCGATGCTGGCCAGGGTAGGCTGGCCCAGCAGCAGGGCCAGCTGGCGGCGCTGCACCAGCAGGTCGGAGCGCAGGGTGGCGAGGCGGTTTTGCAGCTCGCGGGCGCGGGCCTCGGCCGACACCTGCTCCAGGCGGTTGGTTTCGCCCACTTTGTAACGGATGGTGGCGGCGCGGGCGGCCCGGCGGTAGAGGCTGTCCTGCCGGCGCAACACGGCCGTCAGGCGGTAGTTCACCAGTAAGCCGTAATAAGCGGAGCGGATTTCGCGGCTCAGCTCGCGGCGCTGGGCGCGGGCGCGGATGGCCCCGGCCTGGGCCGTGGTTTGCAGCACCTGGCGCTGGGCCCCGTACACGGCCGGGAAGGCCGATTGCTGCATGATATTAAAGCTGCGGTCGTTCAGCGGGCCGGAAATCTGGCCGTACTGGTAGTCGACTACCAGCCGGGGCAGGTCGTAGCCGGTGCGGGCCAGGGCGGCCTGCTGCCGGGCTTGCAGGGTGGCGGCCTGCACCAGCGGGCTTTGGGCCAGGCCGGTAGCCAGGGCCTGCGCGATGCTGAGCGGGGCATCCGTCGGGGCCTGCTGGGCGCGGGCGGAATCGGGCAGCAGGGCGGCTCCGGCCAGGAGCAGCAAAGCCACGACGGTAGCGCCAGCCGCGCCGGTTTCTGCGGCTACCTTGGCCTCGTGTTCGGCCTTGGCGGCTTCGACGGGGCTGGGTTCGTCATCGTTCACAAAAAAGGTGTAGAGCACTGGCAGCACCACCAGCGTGAGCAGCGTGGCCGTTAGCAGCCCCCCGATAACCACCGTGGCCAGGGGCTTCTGCACCTCGGCCCCGGCCGAGCCGGACAGGGCCATGGGCAAAAAGCCCAGCGAAGCCACCGCGGCCGTGAGCAGCACCGGCCGGAACCGCTCCTTCGTGGCCCGCAGCACCCGCTCACGCACTTTCCGCACGCCGGCCGCCGCCAGCTCATTCAGGCTGGCCACCAGTACGATGCCATTGAGCACGGCTACCCCAAACAGCGCGATGAAGCCAACGCCGGCCGAAATACTGAACGGCATTCCCCGCAGCCCCAGCGCCAGCACCCCGCCAATGGCTGCCAGCGGAATGCCCGTGAAAATCAAGAGCGCCTCTTTCACCGACCGGAAGGTCAGGAACAGGAGCATGAAAATGAGCAGCAGCGACACCGGCACGGCCACCGCCAGGCGGGCCTTGGCGTGGTTGAGGTTTTCGAACTGGCCGCCGTACACGATGCTGTAGCCGGGCGGCAGGCGCAGGCCGTTTTTCAGTCGGCCCTGAATGTCCTGCACCAGCGTCTGCACATCGCGGCCCCGCACGTTCACCCCGATGTTGACGCGGCGGCGGGCATCGTCGCGCGAGATTTGGGCGGGGGCTGGTTTCAGGGCCACGGTGGCTACTTCGGCCAGGGGCAGCTGGCTGCCGTCGGGCAGGGCCACTAGCAGCTGGTTGAGGTCGTCGGGGCCGCGGCGGTGCAGCGAGTCGAGGCGCAGCACCAGGTCGAAGCGGCGCTCGCCCTCGTATACCTGGCCGGCGGTTTGGCCGGCGAAGGCGGTTTGCAGCAGCGTATTGAGGTCGGCCACGCGCAGGCCGTACTGGGCCAGCCGGGCGCGGTCGTAGGTTACCTGGAGTTGGGGCAGGCCGATAATCTGCTCCACCTTGAGGTCGCCCACGCCCGCCAGCGGCCGGATGAGGGCCGCCGCCTCGTCGGCCTTGGCCTTGAGCACATCAAGGTCTTCGCCATAAATCTTCACCGAGATATCCGACTTCACCCCCGAAATCAACTCGTTGAACCGCATTTGGATGGGCTGCTGAAACTCCAGGCTCACGCCGGGCACGCCGGCCAGGGCGGCTTGCATTTTATTAGCCAGCTCCTCGCGGCTGTGGGCGCTGGTCCAGTCGGCGCGGTCTTTCAGAATCACCATCTGGTCAGAATCTTCCAGCGACATGGGGTCGGTGGGGATTTCGGAGGTGCCGATTTTGCCCACAATCTGGAGCACTTCCGGAAATTTGCTTTTCAGAATTCGCTGCACCCGGCTGGTGAGGGCAATGCTTTCGGCCAGCGACGAGCCGGGGGCCAGGGTCATGTTCAGGGCGAAGTCGCCCTCGTCGAGCTGCGGAATAAACTCGCCGCCCAGCCGCGAAAACACCAGGCCGCCCAGCCCCAGCAGCGCCAGCGCTACGCCCACCACCAGCCACCGCGCCCCCAGCGCCGCCCGAATAATGGGGTCGTACAGGCGATGCAGAAAATCCACGATGCGGTCGGCAATGCTCGGTTTTTCGCTGATGTTCTTCCGCAACGCCCAGGCCGTAACGGCCGGCACGTAGGTGAGGCACAGGAGCATGGCCCCGAAAATGGCGAAGCTCACCGTGAGGGCCATGGGCCGGAACATCTTGCCTTCGATGCCCGTGAGCGAGAGAATGGGCAGGTACACAATCAGAATGATCAGCTGTCCGAACAGGGCCGAGCGCATGAGCCGCGTGGTAACGCCCTGGGTGATGTCGTCCATGGTTTCGTGGGCGGCTTTTTCGCGCTCCAGCACGAGGTGGGCGATAACGGCCTCCACGATAATCACGGCCCCGTCCACAATGAGGCCGAAGTCGAGCGCCCCCAGGCTCATCAGGTTGGCCGACACGCCGAAAGTTTTCATCAGGGCCAGCGCGAAGAGCATGCACAGCGGAATCATGCCCGCCACTACCAGGCCGGCCCGCAGGTTGCCGAGCAATAGCAGCAGCACCACAATCACGATAATGCCGCCCTCAATCAGGTTTTTCACCACCGTATGAGTGGCTTTGTCCACGAGCTTGGTGCGGTCCAGAAACGGCTCAATTACCAGCCCGGCGGGCAGCGTTTGCTGAATTTCGGCCACCCGCGCCTTCACATTCTTAATCGTGGCTTCCGACGATGCGCCCTTGAGCATGAGCACCACGCCGCCCACAGTTTCGCCCGCGCCGTCGCGGTCCATGGCCCCGTAGCGCACGGCGTGGCCGAAGCGCACGGCCGCCACGTCGCGCACCAGTAGCGGCGCGCCGCCCTGGCCGGGGCCGTCCACGGGTTTCACCACGATGTTGCCCACGTCCTGCAACGACATGGCCCGGCCCTCGCCCCGGATGAAAAACGCGCGCGGCCCGCGCTCCAGGTAGCTGCCGCCGGCGTTGCCGTTGTTGGCTTGCAGGGCCGCGTACAGTTCGGCCATGGTTACGCCCGCGCCTGCCAGCCGGGCCGGGTCCACACTCACCTCGTACTGCCGCACGTAGCCGCCGAAGCTGCTCACGTCGACCACGCCCGCCACGCCGGCCAGGCGGCGCTTTATCAGCCAGTCCTGCACCTCGCGCAGCCGGGCCAGGCCGTACTTTTTCTCGTAGTCTTTTTTGACTTTGATGGTGTACTGATAAATCTCGCCCAGGCCGGTGGTAATGGGGGCCATGCCCGGCGCGCCCAGGCCCTGCCCCAGGTCGGCCTCGGCAGTTTTGAGCTTTTCGGCCACCAGCTGGCGGGTGTGGTAGGTGTCCACGTCCTCATCGAAGACGACGGTAATCACCGACAGCCCGAAGCGCGAGATGGAGCGGATTTCCGTTACGCCCGGAATGGTGCGCAGCTGGAGCTCCAGGGGCACGGTGAGGAGCTGCTCCACCTCCTGGGCCGCCAGGGCGGGGCTTTGGGTGATGACTTGCACCTGGTTGTTGGTAACGTCCGGAATGGCATCGAGCGGCAGGCTCGTGGCCGAAAAAATGCCCCAGGCTACCAGCCCGGCCAGCATCAGCCCCACAAACAGCTTGTTGCGGATGCTAAAATTAATAATTGCCGAAATCATACAAAACGGGGCCACGCGGCTCGGTCCGGCCCCGGCAAACCGGCGGCCGAACAAGGCGCAGAAATCCAATAAAAAAGGGGGAGGAGGGCCGGAAAACGGGGCCGGGGCCAATCAGGCGCGGGCACACTGCCACCGGGGGCGCAACCGGGCTAGGCTCGGGGCGGCTGGCCCAGCGTAGCGCTGAAGCAGAACGCGTAGCGCGGCGCGACGGCAGTCCGGTAGGCCGGGGCCGTGGGCCGCGCGGGGCGGGCCACGAAAGCCACGCGGGCGGCGGCCGCTACCACAAATCCCCCGGCGTTACTGCCGTGGTGGCTGCGCAGGGGCAGGTTGTGGTGGTCTTGCTGGTGCCGGGCCGAGAGGCTGCAACCCGCATAGTGCCGGGTACCCGCGCCATAATGCTCCACCATAAACTCGCCGAACGTAAGCCCACCGCCGGCCGCGGAGTGATGGTACTGATAATGCTCGGCCAGCTGTGGCAGCTTGGCCAGCTCGCCCAGGTCGTTATCGGGCACGCAGCTGCCCAGCAGCATCAGCAAACCCAGAACGAAGGCGACGGTGGCACGCATAGCGGCAGGTAAACGGGGCCGCAAGGTAATTGTTCAGGGTTCTGCGGGGAGTTAAGAAATTCTTACAGCAGTTCTCAGGTTGAGGCACTTTTTAAAAATTAATTAAAAACGATAAATTAAAAATTAAAAATATGACTGTCAAATTTTTAATTTATTTCAAAACCGCTTTTAAGGTGATGCCATGAGTGAGTAGACAGGCAATCGCAGCGCCATTTCCCCCCGCCGTACTTTTGCCCCATGCGCTTCCTCCTGACCCTACTCGTTGCCCTCACCACATTGGCCGCCCAGGCCGGCCCGCCCCAAATACTCCTCGACATTGCCCGCTTCCGCAACCTGAACAAGGTGGAGAAGGGCGCGGAGGTCGAAATCTACGTCACCGTGCCCACGCAGTCGCTCACCTACCGGCAGCGGGCCCCGAAGGCGTTTCAGTCGGCCGCCATCGTTACGCTCGACATTCTGAAGGCCGACGGCAAGCCCGCCTACCACGAAGTCATCACCCTGAAGCCGCCGGTGCTGAACGACACCACCATCGCCCTCAAAAACCCGCAGAGCTTTCTCAAGCGCATCATCCTGCCCGATGGCAAATACACCCTGCGCGGCACCGTGCGCGACCAATACCGCGCCACCAACGGCGAAACTACCCTCGAAAAGCCCCTGGTGCTCGAAGCGCCCGTCGGACCCTTTCTCACCGATGTGGTGCTGCTGGCCCGCCCCGCCAGCCGGGGCGCGGGCGATGACAATTTCTCGCGCGGCGGCTACCGTCTTACCCGCGCCCCCGGCAACACCTACGGCCGCGGGGCCGACAATATCTTCTTCTACACCGAGCTGCACAATGCGCCCACGGGCCCGGCCCTGCGGGTGCATTATCACCTCACCACCCCCGACGGCTCGGCCGCCGATGCCGACGCCAGCCTCACGCCCCAGAGCGGGCGGCCCACCACCGTGGTGGGCCAGCTGCCGCTGGGGCCGCTGCCCGATGGGCCGTTCACCTTATTTATTGAGGTGTATGGCGGGCCGGGCAATAAG
>JAYULN010000143.1:0-5940 GCA_043763525.1 Hymenobacter sp. | reverse complement strand
GAAAGTCGCCGGCGGTGCCTCGCTTCTTGCGGTTGTCGCGGATAGATGATAAGTGAGTAGAAACAGCAGTAGAAGCCGCATTAGTAGATTGAGGAGGCATATGTGCAGTCTAAAACAATGGGGTCGGCAGTAATTTGCAACATAAACCTAACACCAACCCCGCTAACCTTACAAAGGTGAAGACTTCGCAGAGCTGACGAAATACCACAACTGTGAAGCCGCATACGATGAGTTTGCTTTCTCCTGCTCAAAAAAGACTGCCTCTCGCAGAAAACCGCAGCCACATTTTGTTTGCGAACGTAGAAGTCCGTATATTTGTACTACCAAAAAATATCGGGCACGCTGGTTCGCCAGTGCCATTTGTCCGGTATCGTAGTCCAATTTCTGTCACAAGCCTCGGCTTGCCATTTGACAGGAAGCCCGCCCCAAGAGGGCGGGTTTTTTTTTGCCCGTATGCCGCCCCGTAACTCCTACCGCCCGTCCCGTCCCACCCGCCAGGCCTTCACCAAAGGCCCCATTGAGTTCACGGCGCAGCTGCAAAAGCTCAAAGACCGTGGCCTGCTCGTGCCCGACGAGCCCCGGGCCCTGCGCTACCTGGCCAACATCAGCTACTACCGCCTCAGCGGCTATTGGGCCGCTTACCTGGTCACCCGCACCGGCCAGTTCCGCCCTAACACCACCTTCGACGACATTATCAACCTCTACCGGTTCGATAAGAAGCTGCGGCTCTTGTGCCTGGAGGCGATGGAGCGACTTGAAATAGCCTTTCGCACCCAGATAATCTACCACTTCACCCACTCCACCGGCAACAACAACTGGTACGAGCAGCTGGCCTATTTCAAGCAGGATACCCAGCCCAAACCTGGCTCCCGTACCACCGAGTTGGAAGATTCTACCCGCCTAATTGAGACCATCCTCGGCAACCCTGCCCGCCGGCACAAAGGCGAGCTGGAGCGCGCCAAAGACAAAGAATTCATCGCCGACTACTACCGCTACTACCACACCCCCGCCAACCCACCCGCCTGGATGGCGCTGGAGGTGCTTTCCTTCGGTACCCTCTTCAACCTGTTCCGCCTGTTCGCCGACAACTCGGCCAAAATCAAGGTGGCCAAGCATTTCAAGCTGCACTTGTCGGTGCTGGAATCCTGGATGCAGAGCCTGAACGTGGTACGCAACAAGTGCGCGCACCACGACCGGTTTTGGGATTTGTCGATGCGCCCCATCATGACCAACCAGGGCGACCGCACGGGCTTGTGGCTGCGGCAGCCCAGCGCCATGCACAGCACCACCAAGGTCTATTACGTGCTTTCCGTTCTGCATTTTCTGCTGGTGCAGGTCAGCCCCGCTGCCAGCCTCTGCGATAAGGTGTACAAACTCATGAACGACCACCGCATCCTGGCCGACCCCATCCTCCTGCAAGCTATGGGCTTCCCCGCCGATTGGCAGCGCGAAACCATGTGGACCCAGGTTTAGCCAACCTACCGCTTCCGTTGCTGCCGCCCCCGCAGCTGCTCATAGCACGACACCGCTGCCTCAAACGCCTCGGCCGTGAGCTGCACGATGGAATACCGCGCCCGGTCCCGCAAAATAAAGTCATCCAAGGCATCCCGATGGCCCAGCCGGCGCAGCTCCGCCGCCTCGCCAGGGGCCAGCGCCTTGGCAATCTGTAGCTGAAAGTCACCTTCCGGCATCATCAGCATGGAGATGCGCCGGTTGTGCAAACGCCGCGTCACGTCGCGCCGAATTTCGTAGTGCGGCTGGCTGCCGGGCAAGTAGGCAGGAGGGGTAGGGAAGAGCATATGACTCAGGGTTAAGTAGTGATAGTCGCGGATTTGTAGCTATTCAATTGGCCGCACGGGTCCGGTGAGCAAGTCACTGGCTGCTTCGTTGGCTTCCATTAGCGCGGTGCGCACCAAGGCGTAAACCGTCTCCCACCCGAGCCGAATACTCTCCTTGGGTAGGTCCACCAGGTACTGCGCGGTCACGTAGTCCACCAGCGCGGCGGTAGCCTGGCCTTGGTCCAATACCACCGGCAGCGCCGCCGCCCAGGGCTTTTTGCCCGGCCGGGTTATTTCAATAGCCCGGCCGCCCGCCAACCGCCCCACAATTCGAACCTCCATCAACACCCGAGCATTTGCCATAATGTGGTAGATATAAAACGTGAAGTAATTGACCCTCCGTAGCTCGTCGCCCCGGAATGCCCCTGCATTGTCATAGATTAGATTTGTCATCTGCTCGCACCCTTGTTTGGGGATGCAATAATACGCCATAACTAATAACATTAGTTTTTGTTGCCAATAATAATGGCAAATTATAAGCTCAAACGTCAAAGTAGCTTGCTCATGTGCGAACTTCTTCTCCGACTTAACTCCAATTGGTTGCGTTAAACCAAAACGAGCGGACCATCTGGCCCGCTCGTTTCATTTCCACCTCACACCTCAAAGTGCGGCCGGTCCTTAAACCCCGGCCAGTCGCCGCCCCAATGCACCCGCGCATCGGCCGCCTTCATCAGCCGTGCAAACCTGCTCAGCAGCAGCCCCGACCACGACATCGACCCATCGGCCAGCAGAAACGCCACGTCCAGCGCCTGGCTCGGCAGGGCGTTGTGCTTTGATTCCCCGCCCCGCTTGTAGGTCACCACCGGCCCCGGCGCACTCCGCCCGTGGGTGTACAGTTCATCCTGCGCCGCCGACGACCGGTACCCTTCGCTCACAAAGGGCAGCCCCAGCGCCATCAACACCGGGTCACCCATCCAGCGCCGCAACGCCACCTGATAGGCTTCCACCAGTTCCGTCCGCACCTGCGAGAGCCGCGTGGCCTGCCGCAGCTTTTGCGCCACGTTCAGCCGCGGCGGCGGGAGTGGTTGTAACCCCACTAGATTGCTACTCAGCCCCGTTCCCATTGCTCAAGTTGCTGCTATTGCCAACCCGCTCCACGGGCACCACTTCCACCGGCACCTTCACTACTTCCTCGGGCTTCTGCAATGCCTTGCGCACCGTCGCCCAAATCGTGACCAGTGCCACCAGCGCCTGAATGATTAAGTGCCCGTAGTTCTCAATTTTCGACGGGTCAGGCGGCGTAAGTCCGCTGCTCACCACCTGACCCAGCAACGCCGTGGTCACAATGTGAGAAATATGTCCTGCTTTCGTGCTGCTAAACATGGCGTAAAATGGTTTAGTAAAACTTGTTTGTACAAAGTTATGATTTATCAACTTTATTTTACGGGTTGCCCGCGGCAATGGTCACAATTTTTTTGCACTAATACAAGTGAGACGATTCTTTGGGGCTGCCCCCGGCCCTTCGCTCCGCTACGGGCCGGGGTCGGGCTGTCCAGGGGTCCGCTAACGCTTCCGTGCTGCGCACCGCTCCCGCTGGTCGCGCCCTTACCATCCCTCAGCTCGACGGCCGTTACTATGGATTCTCCTGCAACCATCCGCCAGCGGGCCAGGCCGCACCGGAAGGGGTGCCGCCCGTCCCTACCGAAGCCCACCGCCCGCGCCGGCCGCCATTCCGCTGCGGGGGCCACGCTGCGCTCCGTTCCCTCATTCGCTGCGTACCGCCGCTTATTCGCTCACTATGCTTGCAGGCCTCCTCCGCTCCATAGCGGGGACCCCTCCGGGGCAGCGCTCAACCCACCCGCCTATAGCTGCAACAGTGACTCCAGAAGCACCCTCCTGCGCCCGGCCCCGCTTCTCAAAAGTCGGCCAGGCCGCGCTACCGAAACCCGCCGCCCAGCCCGCCCGTCGCCTCCACTCCCTCCAGACCAGTTCCATTTCGCTCCGGCTCCACGTTGTTGCGCCTACGCTGCATTTCACTGGCTTCCGGTCATTGCAGCGCCGTGCCGGCCTCCCCCTGCCTACAGTCCCAGCGGATGCGTCAGAATCAGTTTCGGCAGCTATAGCCGAGGCTGCAGGTCGTGCCGGCGTGGAAATGTGGAAAAGACCACCGCCCTGAAATCTGCCCACGCTTTCCCACATTCCCACACCACGGGCCAGCCAACGCTTCGGAGCCTGACCCCATGCTTCGCGGGCCGGCCCTTCGCTACCGTACTCGTTAAAGCCACTTTCAGAAGCACCTTAGGTCAGGCATACCCAACAAGCAGTTCCAAAACCCTCAATAACCCCCTGACGCTAGCCCCCCGCTACGCTCTCGTGCCGCGCAGGGCCTGAAGAAGGCCCCACGCCGCCCGTTCGCTCCCCCAAGTCGTGCAGGCCGCGGGCAGAAAAAAGCCCGCCACCCGCGAGTCTATTCGCGTTCAGGCCACGCAGGCAGAAGTAAGGCCCGCTTCGCGGAGAATTTGGTTGGGGAGTACCCCAAACCCCCGCATCTATGCCCAGGCTCCGCGCTGCTGCGCCCGGTCATCGGCCTCAGGTTCCGCAGCTGAAAAAGCCGCTCCACCTTCATAAGGTGCCCTTCGGGCGTGTAAAGTTGGGGCCTCAGGCCGTCCCCCAAACCCCCTGGCCGAGGCATTTAGGGTGTTCTGTCGGGTCGCCCGCGCCTAGCGCCCGGTTCCGCCCGCCAGTGGCCGCCAGCTCAGTCCAGGGGTAGCAGCTCGCAGCGTCGGCCTAGCCGCCTGGCCGCCCGCATAGTGCTCAGTGTGCCCTTGCTCTTGCCATCCCACACCACCAGCACCAGCGCAGCCCGGCGCACTATCTCGGCGTTGCGCACGTGGGTGGCCGCAGTAGGGCCGTGGGCTGCATAGTCGGGCCGCAGCTCGGTCAGCGGCACCCCGTGGGTCTGTGCCCAGGTGGCCGCCAGGGCGTCCACTCCCGCCGCGCCCCCGCTCACCACTTCCGCCGGCTCCAATTCGGCCAGTCGCCGCGCCAGGGCAGCGCAGCTTTTTACGCCCCGGCTGCCCACCACTGCCACCACTGCTTTTTTGTGTTTTTCCATTCTTAAAGATACAACAAACAAAATTGATACACAAGCAAATTAACTTGTCAAATAAGTTGCCATAGTGAAAACTAGTTTGTATCCTTGGTTTGTAGTCGGGAAAGCCCCGGCGACCGCCCCCCGGAGGCCTACGGCGCGGGCACCTCACGGCTAACACATACAGCCATGCAACCCAAGCAACTTTTGCAGCTCGCCGCTGCCGCCTGGAAAGGCCCCGCCCTCTGCCCGTTTGCCGGCATTTGGGTTTCGCAGTCCGCCGCCACCTACGACCAGGGCGGCACCTCCTGGTACATCAGCCTCAAGCTGGCCCAGCAGCCCGCCGGAGGGCAGCCCCGCCCGGACTTCAAAGGCACCGGCAAGTGCCCGTTTCACGCCTTGCGCGAGGCGTTCCGCTCCATGCGGGCCATGTACCCCGGCTATGCTTTCGGGGCCGTGTGGGAGGTCATCAAGGCCGAGGACGAGTTTGCCGGCGTTCCCGCTCGTGCCTAGCGTCGCCTTTGTCCCAGCCGCGCCCGTCGTGGGCGCGGCTGCTGGCAAGATGGCTGCCTTGCAGGCCACCCTTGCCCGGCTGGAGGCCCTGTTTCCGCCCCGGCCCCGGCCAGTCCCCCAGCCCGCGCCGGCCCCCATCGACACCGCCGCACTAGCCGCCCGCCACGCGCTGGCCCGTGCTCATTCGGCCATGTTCGATGCCCGCGCTGCCAAGTACGCCCTTCGGGATGATTACCGCTCCCAGCCCGGTCGCTTCGCTCAGCTCCGCGCCGCCATCACGCGCTACCAGCAGGCCCGCGCCGCCTACGTGGTCGCCGCCGCCGCTTTCCACGTATGGGGGGTAGAATGAAAGCTACATGGTTAAAGGGGCGCGCGAAGCGCAACAATATGCCCCAGTTAATCAGATTCAGGGATTTTCGGGGCGGCTGGCTTGATGCGCTGGCAAAATCAAACCTGCATTTAAGTAGGTAGCCAGTATTAAGTAGTCAGTAGTCAGACATCAAAGTGCTGTCAATCAAGATTTAACATTGGGTCTTACTACCGAATACTTATGTCCGA
>JAYULN010000142.1:0-5942 GCA_043763525.1 Hymenobacter sp. | reverse complement strand
ATCTGCTCGCGCACGGTGCGGCGCTTCTGGCCGCCGGGGTAGCCCGAGTGGGTGATGTAGACCTTCTCGGTCATTTTCTTGCCCGTTACGCGCAGGTTGTCGGCGTTGAGGACGATGACGTTGTCACCGCAGTCGGCGTTGGGCGTAAACGAAGGCTTGTGCTTGCCGCGCAGAATGTTGGCAATCTGCGAGCAAACGCGGCCCAGCGGGGCTACGCTGGCGTCTACGATAACCCAGCTCTTCTGGGCGTTGGCCTTACTGACGTGGGTCGTCTTGAAGCTCAGGTGGTCCATGAGTCGAAAAAAAAGGTATGCTAAACTATTGAATAAGAGTTCGGAGCTGTTAGGGCTCCGGGAAAAACGGACACAAAGGTACTGATTTATGGGGAAATAGCCAAGCCCGGGCAAGTAGTTTTTCTGAGAAATGCCTGGGAACGTGCCAGAACAAGCAAACGGCAGCAGCTAGCCCCTGCCGATGATGAATAAGAATAGCGCGTGGATGCCGCTGGCTGATTCCGGAAATTTCGCTAGGAGCCAACTGGTGGTCAAGCAGCCTCACGTGTACTTTTGCTCCTTATCACGGCCTATGACTATCCTCGCTGCTGCTACTGCCTTCCCTGATTCTACTGCTTCCGACCGCCGGGCCCGGCTGCTGCTGGCCGCTTTGCTGGGGGTGTCCATGGTAACCGCTTTCCTCACGCAAGGCACTTACGACTCGGGCGACAGCATCAAGCACTACTTGTTTGCGCATTACGCCTGGCAGCATCCGCTCAATCTGCTGGATTCGTGGGCCAAGCCGTTGTTTACGTTGCTGGCTTCGGGGCCGGCGCAGGCGGGCTTTATCGGCATGAAGCTGTTTCAGTGCGGGGTGGTGGCGCTGTCGGCGTGGTGCGCTTATGTGGTGGCGCGGGCTTTGCGGCTGCCCCTGCCCGAGCTGGCCATTCTGTTTGCCTACGCCGCCCCCGATTATTTTATTATCCAGTTTTCGGGCCTCACCGAGCCGTTGTTTGGGTTGGTGCTGGTGGGCGCGGTGGCGCTGGCTATGACGCGCCGGCCGGCGTGGTCGGCCGCGCTCATTTCCTGGCTGCCCTTCGTGCGTTCCGAAGGCTTTATCCTGATTGGAATCTGGGCGGTGTACCTGGTGTGGCGGCGGCAGTGGCGCTGCTTGCCGCTGCTGGTGCTGGGCTACGCCGTGTACAGCGCGGTGGGCGCGGTGGTGCTGGGCGAGCCGGGCTGGGTATTTGCGCGCAATCCCTACGCCACGGTATCGGT
The DNA here is from genome assembly GCA_043763525.1 of Hymenobacter sp. Lineage (GTDB taxonomy): Bacteria > Bacteroidota > Bacteroidia > Cytophagales > Hymenobacteraceae > Hymenobacter. The sequence goes on along the minus strand of JAYULN010000142.1, from coordinate 4,671 downwards.
GTATGGGCACGGCGACTGGGACCATTTTCTCATCAGCCTGCCCGGCCTGCTGGGCTGGGTGCTCACGGGGCTGGCGGCCGTAGGCGGGGCGCGTATGGTGCGCGACTGCTTCCGCACCGCGCGTCGGCACGAGCCGCTGTTCAGTGCCGAGCTGCTGCTGGTTTATGGCAGCATTACGGTATTCGTGTTGGCGCACACTATTTTCTGGGCGAGGGGCTTGTTCAACTCCTTCGGCCTGACGCGGGTGCTGGCCGTGACGGCCCCGCTCTTTGCCGTAGTGGCGCTCAATGGCCTGAGCTGGCTGGCCGAGCTGGGCCAGTCGGCAGAGGCCCGGCGGCGCATTCGCCTGGCCGGCGTGGTAGCCGTGGTGGCGTTCCTGTTCACGGGCGCGCGCAATGCCTTCCGCTGGCAGCGCGACTTTGGCCGGGCTGCCGACCAGCAAGTGGCCGACAATGCCGCCGCCTGGATACGCCAGACGTACGGACTGGCTGCCCGGCCCGTGGCCTACGAATTTCCTTACGTGGGCCTGGCCACCCACAACGACCCCTTCAACCCGCAGGTTCATCCCGTCCTCATTGAGTACTGGGCACCGCATTTGGAGCGGCTGCCCGTGGGTACGCTGCTGGTGTGGGACGACTGGTTTAGCCGCACCGAAGGCCGTGTGCCGCTGGCCCAGCTGCGCACCGATGCCCGTTTTCGCCAGCGTTGGACGGGCGCTTTGCCCCGCGACCCGCACCACCCCGAGCACGACACCACGCGCGTAGTGGTGTTCGAGCGAGTGCAGTAAGCGAGGGACTTACCGGTTCTGGCGAAGGGCTTCCACCAGCACCCGGAAATCCTTCGGGTACGGTGCCTCCACGTTGATTTCCTCGCCATTCAGGCCGTTGAATTCCAGCCGCAGGGCGTGCAGGGCGAAGCGCTTGATGAACGGCTGCTCTTCCTCGCCCTCCTTCATGTTGAACTTCTTTTTCAGCGACGACAGGTAAAAATCTTCGCCGCCGTAGTCTTTGTCGCCCACAATGGGGGCTTGCAAGTACATGAGATGCAGGCGAATCTGGTGCATGCGGCCCGTGATGGGCTTGCACTGAATGAGGGCGTGGCGGGTGAAGGTTTCGAGGGTGGTGAAGTGGGTTTCGGCCGGCTTGCCCTTGTAGGCGAGACGGGCCTTGCCGCGGGTAGTGGTTTCGATGCTGCGCTCCACTACCTCGTCTTCGAGCCGCGGCGTGCCCCACACCACGGCGTGGTACTGCTTTTTCACCTCGCGGTTCTCAAACTGCATGGCGAGGTGGCGGTAGGCGGCGGGGTTTTTGGCGAAGGCCAGCGCGCCGCTGGTTTCGCGGTCGAGGCGGTGGGCCGCCTGAATATCGTCGTGGTGCTGGCGGGCCAGGCGCAGCATGTTGGGGGCGCCGCCCACCCGCTCGTCGAGCGTGGCCAGAAATGGGGGCTTATTGACGACGAGATAATCGTCGTTCTCGAAAATAACGAGGTCGGAAAAACTAGGGAGCTTCATAAGGAAGCGCAAAGGTACGGGCTTGGGAATTGGGGTAAGTCCGGCCTGTTGGACCAGGCGAGGAAGCGCGATAGCGCCGCCCGGCTCGGCAGGACAGCTGGCGCGGGATGCTTCACCTGGCCCGACAGGACGGGCTGTGGTTACCTGACTTATGCTTCAATAATCCCGCTCTTCGGCTTATTCAGCTTGAATTCGAGCGTAGTGCCTTCGCCCACCACGCTTTTGACCTTGATGCTGGATTTGTGGGCCTCCACGATGTGCTTGCTGATGGCCAGGCCCAGCCCCGAGCCGCCCGACTCGCGCGAACGGCTTTTATCAATCCGGTAAAACCGCTCGAAAATGCGGGCCTGGTGTTCGGGGGCAATGCCGGCCCCGTCGTCGCGCACGGCAATGCGAACCGAGCGGCCGCTTTCGACCAGCGACACCACCACCCGGCCCTGCTCCCGGCCGTACTTGATGGCGTTGTCAATCAGGTTAATGAGCACTTGGCGGATGCGGTTGCGGTCGGCCACCACCAGCAGGCCGCTGGCGGGCAGCGAGGGCGGAAACAGCTCCAGATGGGTGCCGCGCCGGGCGGCCTGCTGCTCCAGCAGCTCGAATATTTCGTGGACCAGCACTATCAAATCGAAGCGCTGGCGGCGCATCCGCACCACGCCTTTTTCGAGCTGGGCAATGGTCACCAGGTCCTGCACCAGGGCATCGAGGGTGTCGAGGCTGGCAGCGGCTTTGCGCAGAAACTTGCGGCGGGTGGCCAGGTCGATGTCATCGTCCTCGTCGTCAAGAATGGTATGAACGAAGCCCTGAGCGGCAAAAAGCGGCGTTTTGAGCTCGTGCGATACATCGGCCAGAAACTCGCGGCGCAGCGCTTGCAGCCGCACCAGCTCGTCGAGCTCCTGCTGGCGGCGTTCGGCCATTTGCAGAATTTCGTCGCGCACCCGCTTCACCGGCTCGGGTCGAAACAGAAACTTGGTGCTCAAACGCTTGAATTCTTTGCGTTTAATATGCTCCAGCCCCGCGTAAATGCCGTTGATTTCCCGGAAAATCAGGGCTTCAAACGACAAGTACACCAGCAGAAAACACGCCGCCACCGTAACACCCGCCGCCAAAAACGCCTCCCGAAACGGCAGCGTGGGACCAATGCGGGCATACGTGGTGAGCACGCCCGCCACCAGCAGCGCAATGAGAATGGCAATGGTGCGGGAAGAGAGATTCATCGGGCTAGTGGAATAATTGAAAAAAGCACGTCATGCAGAGCGTAGCGCAGCATCTTGCGTGCAATAGTAAATAATTACTGCCTGCGGGCAAGATGCTGCGCTGCGCTCTGCATGACGTGCTTTCGTAAGCACATTCTTCCAAAATTAGTCGGCGTTGAACTTATAGCCCACGCCCTTAATGGTTTGGATGTGGTGTTCGCCCACTTTCTCGCGCACTTTGCGTACGTGTACGTCCACGGTGCGGGCCAGCACGAATACGTCGTTGCCCCAGATGTTCTGGAGCAGCTCTTCGCGGTTGAATACCTTGTGGGGCGAGGCGGCCAGGAAGGCCAGCAGCTCGAATTCTTTCTTGGGCAGGGTGATTTTCTTGCCCTCCTGGTACACGGCAAAGCCGGTGCGGTCGATGCGCAGGCCGTTGATGTCGATGGCGTCGATGGCGGCGTGGGGGTCCTGGTCGCGGCGCTTCACGGCGGCCAGGCGGCCGAGCAGGGCACGCGGCTTAATCGGCTTGGCAATGAAATCGTCGGCTCCGGCTTCGAAGGCGGCTACTTCGGAGAATTCCTCGGCGCGGGCCGTCAGGAACAGGATGTACGTATCCTTGAACTTGGGCTGCTCGCGCAGCAGGCGGCAGGTGGCAATGCCGTCCAGGTTGGGCATCATCACGTCGAGCAGGATGATGTCGGGGTGAAATTCGGCGGCCACGTCCAGCGCTTTGCGGCCATCGGAGGCGGAGGCGGTCTGATAGCCCTCTTTCTTCAGATTGAACTCCAGCAGCTCAACGATATCCGGGTCGTCATCGACCACGAGAATCTTGTAGACGGGCGTTTTGGGAGCAGTCACGGCGTTTGGGGCTTAAGTGGAGCAATGCTTCGCAGCCGCAAAAGTACCGCTATCTGGGTCCGGAGCTATGTTACGATTATGTGATGCCTTATTGCGCCATGTTCAGCCGCGATTTCAGGCCCTGGTACTTCACCATGTCCACCTTCACGGTGCCCACAAACATCTCGGCCTGAAACAGTACCGGAATTTTGTTGCGGTCGTCGGAGAGGTACACCGAAATAGCATTTTCGCCCCGGAACAGCTTGTTATTTGGCATTTTGGGCACCAGCTTGAAGGTGCGCACGTCGCCGGCTTTGGTTTCCACCACTTCGCGGCCTTTGTAGGTTACTTCGAGCATGAAGTTGTCGCCGTCGAAATAGCCGGGCATCCGGATAACGTCGCCCACCCGCATGCGGTCGAAGTTGATGGTGCGCAGGTAGTAAAAGCCGCTCACCAGCTCCAGGGTGTTGTTGGCCACCTTCACCGAGGTGCGGGTGGGGTGGTCCTTATCGTGGTTCTGCACGTCGGCTAGGTCGTGGAGGTGGTCGAAATCGATGGTTTCTTTTTTACGGTAATTCTTTTCGGCAATGTCGCGCTGGGCCCGCAGGGGCAGGATGCTGGTGGTGTCGATGTAGGCCCGCCATTGGTCGCGGATGCGCAGGAAAAAGTCGAACGAGCCGGTGGTGCGGCCGCTCACGGTGGCCTTGTAGCAGGGCCGGTTGTTGACGTGCTCGATGCTGCCAGCGGTTTCTACGGTGGCCTCGCCGCCGTTGATGAGGCCATAATGCACCGTGTACTTAATGGTTTCGCCCTTGCCAAAGCTCGACTGCGGAATGTTCCGCACGGCATCGCCGGGGCCCAGGGCGGGCTGCGCGGCCACAAACAGCAACAGGAGAGCAGGTATAGATAAAAGCCAGTGGCGATTCATAACAAGGTAAAAAAAGCGGAGAGCCAGGCCTAGACAAACGCAATGTCAGCCCATGGACGAGCAAAGATACGGACGTAAAAAAAAGCCCGTTGCGGATTACACTTGTCCTTACCCAAAACTCAGAAAAGCGCTGGCCAGTTGGCCAGCGCTTTTTTTAGGACCTGATAGTAGCTTGCGGGTATGAGTATTTCGACGCATTT
>JAYULN010000141.1:0-14516 GCA_043763525.1 Hymenobacter sp. | reverse complement strand
AGCCGGCCTTGTGGTTGCCGTAGAAATCGACGGCCGAGCCGCCGTATTCGGCCTCCAGGGTTACGGAGTTGGTCACGTCCTTCACCGTCAGGTTGCCGGTTACCTGGTACTCGTTGCCGCCGGTTTTGAGGTGAGCGGCAAAATCAACCGCAAGGAATTCAACCTCACCTGGGGGGCCGTGACGGAGGCCGGCTCCATCGTGGTGGGCGACGATGTGCAGCTGCTCTTCAACGTGCAGTTTGCCAAGCAGGCATAAAATATAACGCCATCCCGTGTCCGCACGGGATGACCATAAAAAAGCGGCCGCTTCTGAAGAAGCGGCCGCTTTTTGCGTTTTTAGGCGGGGTTGGCGCTACGCCGAGAGCAATTCCGTGTCGGGCACGCTCATATCCTTGAGGGTGGCGCTGCCGCGCTCCTTGCGCATGATGCGCGAGTAGAGGCTGATTTCCTGGTCGAAGAGAAACATAAAAAACAGCTTGGTGTAGCTGCGGTGGGCCAGCAGGGGCTCGTAGAACTCGGGGGCAATGGCCTTTATTTTGGGCAGGTTGTTCCACGGAATGCTGGGCATGTCGTGGTGCTCGTTGTGAAGGCCCACGTTGAGGTTGATGCCGTTGAGGCGGCCGTAGTAGGAATAGGTTTCCTGGGTGTCGCTCAGGGTGAGGTAGTGCTCCTGAATCCAGCGGGCACCGAGTGGGTGCAGGCCCACCGAGAACCAAAAGCTGAGGAAAAGGTAGAGCAGGGCCGTCCAGCCGAAGAAGTAGACGATGGCCACGTCGAAGGCAATTTGGGCCACGATGTTGGCAGCCACGTAGCGGTCGACGGTAGCAATTTCGCGGCAGCGGATGGTGCGAATGAGCTGAAACACGGGGAAAAAGAACAGCCAGATGGCCTTGCCAATGCTGTAGTTCCGAATCAGCTTGGCCTCGTACCAGTCGGGCAGGTCGGCATCCAGCTCGTGCACGCCCTGAAAAACATGGTGCTTGATGTGGAAATTTTTGAAGCTGATGGCCGTGGGGAAAATCGACGGGAAATTGGCCAGAATGCCGGTAGCCACGTTCTGCCACAGCTTGCGGAACACCAGATTGTGGGCCGCCTCGTGGATAACCACAAACAGCGTATGCGAGAAAAACGCGCCCACCAGGTAAGCCACCGGAATGGTCCAGTACCAAGCCTGGTTGCGGAGCAGGCAGGCCAGCGCCACCTGGGCCACCACGCAGCCCGCGCCAATGAGCAGCGTGGTGGGGTTGCGGGTCATCAGCTGCTTCACCTCGGGGTGGGCCTTGATGATTTGGCGGGTGCGGATGCGGTGCGGCTCGGGGGCCGTGGCAACAACGAAGGCGGTAGGGGCTTGGGCCATAAGAAGCTGAAGGCGGGCGCGGCGAACGGAAGCCGCGCGTAGGCTTTCAGACAAAAATAAGGCAAATAGGTTCAGCTCGCCAGCCCCGACTACATCTGCACCAGCCAGGCTTTGGCGGTTTCGATGTCGTCGAACGTCGCTACCACCGCGCTACCCGCGGTGTATTGCAAGGTGAGGTCGGTAGACAGGCGGCTGTAGAGGTTGGGCGAGTACACCCAGGCGAAGTATTGCAGGCCGGCCGCCGTCATGGCCGGAAACCACTCCTTGCAGCCCCACTCGGCGGCCTCGCTCCACATGCTGGTTACCCGCGTATTGTCGTTCAGCACCTTATGGCAGCGTTGCAGTTGCATGAACCGCATGATATCGAGGGCTCCGCGCTGCACGCTGGCCAGGTCCTGGTCGCCGTGCCAATCGGCAAGAATCCAGTCGTTCAGGTGGTCGTAGGCAATCGTGATATGCGCTTCTTCTAGTAAGGTCTGTAAAGCCATGATGTATTTATCGGGAGCATTGCGGGCTGCTACGGCAAACACGTAGCAAAAGATGCAAAATCGCGGCAATCAACGCAGTAAATACGGATACGTTCTTGGTTCGGGAAAGCCCCTAGTCAACAAATGCTTCGAGCGCGAGTTGTTTCCATACCCCGGCGCAAGCCAGACCAAACCAGACTTCGTATAACTGATAGAGCAGCATTTGGAGCGGGCGTAAGGACAGCTGCCCGCCCGCGTCAACCGCCACACAGCCGCCATTTTCCGGCACCATATTCGCCCTACTCATTCCATGAAAAACCGATTGAAATCCCTGGCTAGCCTGAGTGTGCTGGCCCTCACGTTTGCCTGCGGCTCGCAGCAGCCCGCCGAGGCCCAGAACCCGCCGCGCTCCACGGCTGGCTTCGCCCCCACCAACCTCAGTGGGCTGGCGGTGGCCACCTTCGCCGGGGGCTGCTTCTGGGCGCAGGAAGAGGCTTTTGAGCAGATAAAAGGTGTGAAGCAAGTGGTGAGCGGCTACGCCGGTGGCACCAAAGCCAACCCCACCTACGAGGAGGTAGCCGACAAAACCACCGGCCACACCGAAACGGTGCAGATTTACTACGACCCTAAAGTCATCAGCTACCAGAAGCTAGCTGATATCTTCTTCACCGCCTCGCACGACCCCACGCAGCTGAACCGCCAGGGGCCGGACAGTGGCCCCGAGTACCGCTCGGCCGCCTTCTACCGCACGCCGGAGGAAAAGAAAATGCTCGAAGCCACCATTGCCAAGGTCAATGCCTCGAAGGAGTACGACAGCAAGATTGTGACCGAAGTGGTGCCCTTTCAGAAGTTCTGGCCCGGCGAGGCGTACCACCAGGGCTACTACCGCCTGCACCCCGAAAATCCGTACATAGCCCACGTATCGGTCCACAAGGTGGAGCACGTGCAGAAAGCCTTTCCGCAAGAGCTGAAGAGTCCGCTGTAGATGACTGCTTAGCTTGTTGCTACGTAAGCAGCAGCGATGGAGCCCTGGCCAGCCCGGCCGGGGCTTTTTCGTGCTGCCGGGTGGGCGCGGCACCCCAAGCGGTGCGCTTACCTTTGAAAGCAGAAGCACCTTGCCCGCCTTTCGCCGAATTTGCTGTTTATGCCCGCTCCTGCTTTGCCTGCTCTGGATTTCGAATTGCTGTTTTCGATGCTGCCCGCCCCGCACGCGGTGCTGGATATCGACGGCACCGTGCTAACGCTGAACCGAGCCCTGGCCGCCCTGCTGCCGACGGGCGCGGCCGCCACGCTAGCCGGCCAGCCAGTGGCCGCGCTACGGGCCGCTGCCGAAGCCACCGGCGTGGTGCTGCCCGATGCCCGCGCCTGGGAAACGGCCCTGGCCGCCGCCCGCGCCGGCACCCCGCAGGTGCTCACCCCCGTGCTGGCCGGCACAGTACCCCGCGCCTACTGGCAGGCCACCCTCCAGCCCATGCCGCCCGGCGGCCCACGGTACCTGCTGGTGCGTTTCCTCGACGTGAGCGAGCTGCTGCGCAGCCAGCAAACCGCCGCCCAGGCCACCGCCCAAGCCACCGCCCAGGCGGCGCAGGAGCGCGAGCAATTCCGCTTTCTGGCCGAGAACCTGCCCCAGCTTATCTGGGCCACCAATGCGACGGGCAGCCCCGACTACACCAACCAGCGCTTCATCGACTACACGGGCCACGACGTGACGCGCCTCGACGAGGCCGCCCGCCTGGAGCTGTGGCCGGCCCTCATCCACCCCGATGATTTGCCGGTGCTGAACGAGCTCTGGGGCCAGGCCCTGCACTCGGGGCAGCCGTTTGAGGTGGAGTTTCGGCTGCGGAACCCGGCGGGCGAGTACCGCTGGTTTCTCGTGCATGTGATGGCCCAGCGGGGGCCCGACGGGCAGGTGCGGCGCTGGTTTGGGGCCTGCACCGACGTGGACGTGCAGCACCGTACCCAACTGCGGCTGGCGCTGGAGCAGCAACGCATGCAGCGCATCTTCGACCTGCTGCCCCTCACTATCACGACCCTGGAGGGGGCCGATTATGCGTTCACGTTTCTTTCGGCGCGGGCCCGGGAATTCATGGGGCCGCGGGTGGCCGTGGGCCGCACCGTGGCCGAGTGCCTGCCGGAAATAGCCACCCAGGACTATTTGCAACTGCTGGGGCAGGTGCGGGCCACGGGCCAGCCGGTATTCGGCCACGAAGAGCGCACCGAGCTGCTCGATGCCGCGACGGGGACCCTGCGCGAGTATTACACCAACTTTGGCTACCTGCCGCTGGCGGGCGACAATGGAACGGCCACCGGCGTGCTGGCCTACAGCCTCGACGTGACCGAGCAGGTGCGGGCCCGCCAGCAGGCCGAAGCCATGCAAGACCAGGCCCGGGCCCAGGCGCAGGCCGCCGACCAGCGGCTGCGCCGCATCACCGAAAGCCAGCCGTCGCTCACCTTCATCAGCGACGAGCGCGGGCACATTGGCTACATCAGCCCGCAGTGGTACGCCTATACCGGCACCACCCCAAACGACCCGGTTGGCGGGGTGTGGTACGAGCGGCTGCACCCCGACGACCGGGCGCACGTTGAAACGGCCTACGCCCAGGCCCTGGCCACGGGCAGCGCCTGGCACTACGAGTTTCGGCTGCGCCGCCACGACAGCCAGTACCGGTGGTTTGTGAGCCAGGGCCTGCCCGAGCCGCTGGCCGAGGCCGAGGCCGCCGGCCGCCCGCGGCAGTGGTACGGCACCAACCTCGACATTCACGAGCTGCGCGAAACCCAGCGCCAGCTGGAGCTGAAAGACCAGCGGATGAGCCAGATTTTGCGCCAGAGCCCGGCCATGATTGCCACCCTGGAAGGCCCCGACCACCGCTTCGCCTTCGTCAACCCCGGCTTCGACGCGCTGGTGGGGCACCTTGCGCGCCTGGGCCAGCCGGCGGCCGACTGCATTGCCGAAGCACGGGAGCAAGGCTTCATCGATTTGCTGGACCACGTGTACCGCACCGGCGAAACCTTCGTGGGCCAGGAAACGCCCATTACGCTGCAACTGCCGGGCGCGGCGGCGGCCCAGCAGTCTTACCTCGACTTCACGTACCAGGCCCTGCGCGACGACCAGGGAGAGATAACCGGCATTCTGGCGTTTGCGGTGGATGTGACCGGGCAGGTGCGGGCCCGCCGCGAAACCGAAGCCCTGCAAGCCGAAGCCCGGCGGACGGCCGAGCGCCTGCGCCAGCTTACGGCTACGGTGCCGGTATTCCTCTACGACCTGCTGCCCGACGGCAGCTTCAGCTACCTCAACGACTATTTCTTCGACTACACCGGCCTGGCCCGCAGCCCGGCGCTGGGCAAAGCCTGGGACGGCGTGCATCCCGACGACCTGCCGCTGATGCGAACCACTCTGGCCCAGGCGGGAACCGCCCGGCAAACGTGGCGGTGCGCCTTCCGCTTCAGGCGCCACGACGGGGCCTACCGCTGGTTCCAGACCCGCGCCGAGCCCCAGCTCGGACCGGCCGGCGAGCTACTGAGCTTCGTTGGGGTTTCGGCCGACATTCAGGAGCTGCAAGAGCTCCAGCAGGAACTGCAATACTCGCGCGCCGACTTTGCCGCCCTGGCCGACAACATTGCCCAGCTGGCCTGGATGGCCGATGCCAGGGGCCACATTTTCTGGTACAACCAGCAATGGTACGACTACACGGGCACCACGCCCGAAGCCATGCGGGGCTGGGGCTGGATGGAGATGCACCACCCGGCGCTGGTCGACGGCATCAACGTGCGCTACCTGGCGTGCATTGCCGCCGGGCAGCCCTGGGAAGACACCTTCCCGCTGCGCGGCCACGACGGCGAGTACCGCTGGTTTCTGAGCCGGGCCCGGCCCATTCGCGATGCCGCCACCGGGGCGGTGCTGCGCTGGTTTGGCACCAACACCGACGTAACCGAGCTGCGCCAGCTCCAGCAGCGCCTGGTTGAGAGCGAGGAGGAGCTGCGCATTCGGGCCGAGAGCATTCCGCAACAGGTATGGACGGCCCGGCCCGACGGCACGGTGGACTTTTATAACCACCGCACGGCGGCCTACCTCGGCGAAACCATGGAGCAGAACGGGGCCGCCCACTGGCTCGGGTTCGTGCATCCCGACGACCGCGCCGTGATGCAGGCCCGCTGGCAGGCGGCCATTGCCAGCCAGCGCTACTACGAGGCCGAGTTCCGCCTGCGCCGCTACGACGGGCAGTACCGCTGGTTTCTGGGGCAGGCCCAGGCCCGCCGCGCGCCCGGCGGCGAGGTGCTGAAGTGGTACGGCACCAACACCGACGTGCATCAGCAGCGCCAGCTCCAGGAGCAGGTGCTGGCCAGCCAGGCCCGCTTTCAGCAGCTGCTCGAAGCCCTGCCCCAACTGGCCTGGACGGCCGCCCCCGACGGCTGCCTGAACTATTTCAACCAGCGTTGGTACGACCTGACCGGCAGCACGTTTGAGGAGCTGCGCGACTGGGGCTGGGAGCAGTTTATGCACCCCGACGATTACATCGAAACCGTGCGCCGCTGGCAGCATAGCCTGGCCACCGGCGAGCCCTTCGAGAGCGAGCACCGCTGGCGCGACCAGCACGGCAGCTACCGCTGGTTTCTGGCCCGTGGCGAAGCCATCCGGGACCAGACCGGGGCCGTGGTGCTGTGGGCCGGCGTGAACACCGACGTCCACGACTTTAAGCAGGTGCAGCAGCAGCTCGAAGCCCAGAACGCCCGCCTGGTGCGCTCCAACGAAGACCTCGACAACTTTGTGTACACGGCCAGCCACGACCTCAAGCAGCCCATCAACAACATGGCCGGCATTTTTGAGGAGCTGACCCGCACGGCCTACTTTCGCGACCCCGATGCCGTGAAGCTCATTGCCTACTTCGAGCGCGCCCTGGCCCAGATTTTTGCCACCATCGACGACCTGAGCGCCATTGTGCAGGGCCAGCGCCAGCAGCAGGAAATGCCCGCCGAAGCCGTGGTCCTGGCCCCGCTGGTGGCCGAAGTCATCGGCAGCCTGCAAGCCCAGGTCAGCCAAACCGAGGCCACCTTCGAGCTGGACTTTGCCACCGGCCCGGTGGTCACCTTCGTGCGGGCCAACCTGCAAAGCCTGTTTTTCAACCTCATCGGCAACTCGCTCAAGTACGCCGCGCCCGGCCGGCCGCCCGTCATCCGCCTCAGCAGCACCCCCGATGCCGTGACCGGCCGTCCCATCCTCACGGTGCAGGACAACGGCCTGGGCATCGACCTGGAGCGCTTCGGCCCGCAGCTGTTCCAGCTGTTCCGCCGCTTCCATACCCACGTCGAGGGCACCGGCATGGGCCTCTACCTCGTCAACCGCATTGTGCTAAACCACGGCGGCCGGCTAGAGGTGAGCAGCACCGTGGGCGAGGGCACCACGTTCCGGATTTATTTGTAAGGTGGCGTTGCGATTGAAAGAACGTCGTGCTTCATCTGGCGTCCGCTTGCCGAAGTATCTCTGCCGCGTTGGTAAATCAATTACTATTGCGGTAGAGATGCCTCGGCTACGCGGACACCAGATGGCATGACGTTCTTTGGGTTATCCACACCTCAACTTCTCCTCCCCCGTGCTCCACTCCAAACTTCCCGATGTCGGGGTCAGCATCTTCACCCAAATGACCCTTCTGGCCCAGGAAACCGGGGCCATTAACCTCGCCCAGGGCTTCCCGGACTACGACCCGCCGCAGGAGTTGCGGGAGGCTCTGGCCCGCCACGCCCTTACCCCCGGCCACCACCAGTACGCGCCCATGCCCGGCCTGCCCCGGCTGCGCGAGCCCATTGCCGCCCAGGTAGCCCGACTGCACGCCGAGGCCCCCGCGCCCGACCCGGCCACGGAAATAACCATCACGGCCGGGGCCACCGAGGCGCTGTATGCCGTGCTGGCCGCCGTGGTGCGGCCCGATGATGAGGTGGTCGTTTTTGAGCCGGCTTATGATTTATACGGGCCGGCTATCCGGCTGCAGGGCGGCGTGCCGCGCTACGTGCGCCTGCCCGCCCCGCACTTCCGGCCCGACTGGGACGCGGTACGCCGGGTGGTGTCGCCCCGCACCCGGCTGGTTATCGTAAACACCCCTCATAACCCCAGCGGAGCCGTTTTCACGGCCGACGACTGGCACGAGCTGTCCCGGCTGCTGGCCGGCACCGATGCCCTGGTGCTCAGCGACGAAGTGTACGAGCACCTCGTGTTCGACGGCACGCCGCGCATGAGCGCCCGTCAGCACCCCGAGCTGCGCGAGCGCAGCTTCGTGCTCTCGTCGTTTGGCAAAACCTACCACGCCACCGGCTGGAAGGTGGGCTACTGCGTGGCCCCGCCCGCCCTCACGGCCGAGCTGCGCCGGGTGCATCAGTTCGTGACGTTTGCCGTGAGCACGCCCACCCAGCACGCCCTGGCCGACGTGCTGGCCGCCGACACCACCGATGCCCACGCCCAGGGCCTGGCCGCGTTTTACCAAGCCAAGCGCGACCAGTTCCGCACCCTGCTGGCGGCTGTTGGCGGCTGGGAACTATTGCCCGTACCCGGCGGCTATTTCCAGTTGGCCCGTTACGATGCTTTCTCCCCCGCCACCGACCTGGCCTTTGCCCAGTACCTGGCCCGCGAAAAGGGCGTGGCCGTGGTGCCGGTTTCAGCTTTTTACCACGATGGGTTTGATGATGGGTTGATTCGGTTTTGCTTTGCCAAGGAGGCCGCCACGCTGGAAGCGGCAGCCGCCAGGTTGCTGTAGCGCGGACTCTGTAAGTCCACGCGTAAACGATACCCGAACGATGCCCGAACGCTTTCCGCCACGCGCGGACTCACAAAGTCCGCGCTACATTCCACCCAATGGCCGACCTCACCGTTTCCTTCATCCAAACCAAGCTGCACTGGCAGGATGCAGCCACCAACCGCGCCACCGTCGATGTAGCCCTGGCTCGCCTCAGCGCGCCCACCGACCTCATTGTGTTGCCCGAGATGTTCACCACCGGCTTCAGCATGGAGGCCGCCGCCCTGGCCGAGCCCATGGAAGGCCCCACCGTGGCCTGGCTGCGTGCCCACGCCGCCGCCCACAACGCGGTGGTTACGGGCAGCGTCATCATCGAAGAAAACAGCCAGTACTACAACCGCCTGCTCTGGATACGCCCCGATGGCAGCCTGAGCTACTACGACAAGCGCCACCTGTTTACGCTGGCCGGCGAGCAGCACACCTACACGCCCGGCCAAACCCGCCTGGTGGAGGAGTGGCGCGGCTGGCGCATCTGCCCGCTTGTCTGCTACGATTTGCGCTTCCCCGTCTGGAGCCGCAACCAGCCCACCGCGCCCTACGACCTGCTCCTCTACGTGGCCAACTGGCCCGCCGTGCGCCGCACCGCCTGGATGACCCTGCTCCGCGCCCGCGCTATTGAAAATGTGGCCTGCACCCTGGGCGTAAACCGCATCGGCCACGACGACCTGGGCCACGACTACGCCGGCGACTCGGCCTTGCTCGATGCCAAAGGCAACTACCTGGTGGAAGCCGGCGACCACGCCGGCACCTTCACCCACACGCTAAGCCGGGCTGAGCTGGACGAGTTTCGGGCCAAATTCACGGCCCTGAACGACGGGGACGCATTCGAGCTACAGGCGTAATTGGCTAGCCCCAGCGGGACGACATATCGGCAGTAAAAGATGCCATGAAAACGATAAAGCCCCGGCGGGGCGACACTCGTTGACCGGTCAACAAGTGTCGCCCCGCCGGGGCTTTTGAAACGCGGGAGGCGGGGGTTGCTACCGATATGCCGCCCCGCTGGGGCTATCAAACGGGCCTCAGCTACCGCACCGCCAGGCGCTGCACGGCGGCGGCACCATCGGCCCCTTCGGCCCGCACCAGGTACACGCCAGCGGCCAGGCCATTCAAATCCAGCTTATGCGTCCGTTGGGCGGTGCCGGCTGCCCGCACCACGCGGCCCGTCAGGTCGAGCAGCAGCAGGCGGGTGGGCGCGGCGGTTTCGACGGTGGCGGCGGCCGTGGCGGGGTTGGGGTAGATGCTGAGGGCCAGCGCCTGGGCGGCGGCCGAATGCGCGGCCGTGGCCACGCGGTTGCGCATCCCGTAGCTGAGCAGGCCGCCGGCCTCGGTGCCCACCAGCAGTTCGGGAGCACCGTCGCCGTTGAGGTCGGCCGCCGCCAGGCCGAGGTGCGAGTAAATATCCAGTCCCAGGCGCGTGGGCGCGTACTGGCCGCTGAGGGGATTGTAGAGCAGGTCGGTACGCTCGGAGAACAGCCCCCCGATTTGGGCACGGTAGTTCGAGAAGAGGCGCAGCAGGCCGGTGGCATCGGCCGTGAGCAGGTCGGGGCGGCCGTCGCCATCGAAGTCGGCCACGGTGGGGCTCAGGTTGTAGGGGCGCAGGCCGGTGGCTTCGCGGATGCGGCCAAAGTCGTTATCAACCAGCACAAAGGCGCTGTCGAGCGGGCCGCGCGCCCGGTTGCGAAAGTAGCGCAGGCTCATGCCCGGCTCGCGCACTTCGTTGGTGCCAATCAGCAGGTCGACGTAGCCATCGTTGTCCACGTCGGTGAAGCAGGGCATGTCTTCGTGGGAGTAGGGCAGGACGCCCGCCGTGGGCGGATAGGTGACCGGGCGCACGGTAGTGGCCGGCCCCTGCGCCTTGAAGCTGACCGCGCTGGCGGTGTTGAAAACGGCGGGCTGGCCTGCAGCAGCCGTGTTCAGGATGTAGTAGAGCACGTTGGTGCCCCGGTCCCAGGCCCCGTAGGCGAGGTCGAGCGCGCCGTCGCGGTTCAAATCGACCAGAACGGGCTTGATGCCGAGCAGGTTTTGGGCGGCCAGGCCGAGGTAGTCCGCATTCACCAGCTGAAAAACGGGCCGGGTGCGCGTACCCACGTTGCGGTAGTAGGTGAGCGTGGCCCGGTAGGCCGTGCCGACGCGGTCGGCATGGTTGCCGATGAGCAGGTCGGGCCGGCCGTCGCCGTCGAGGTCGCCGAGGGTGGGCGCGGCTCCTTCGCTCACGTCAATCATGTCGGCTTGCAGGAAGCCGGCGGGCTGATAAGTGTACACCGGGGCCCCGCTGGCCGCCGAATTGGTGAACAACTGCACCGGGCGGCTCAGGCTCACCTGGTCGGCCAGGTTGCTGCCCATGTTGGGGGCCACCACCAGGTCGGGGCGGCCGTCGAAGTTGGCATCGAAGGAGTAGCCGGCCGGAAACACCGGCACCCGCACCGCGTTGGCCGCCGAAGGGAAGCTGGAGCTGATGCCCGCCCGCGTGAGTACGGGAGCCGCCGTGGTGCCCTGGTTGAGCAGGCGCGTGAGTTCGGGGCAGTTGTCGCGGCCGTCGAGCAGGTCCTGGTCGCCGTCGCCGTCGAGGTCGAGCAGCAGCAGGCCGTGGCCGCCGGTGTGGTTGGGCTGACGCGCCGCGAAGCACTGCTGGCCGTTGAGCAGGAATTCGGCGCAGCCCCCGCAGGCCTGAATGCCGCCCCAGTTATCGGTGGCCAGCGCGAAGGTGAGGGCGCTGCCGCAGGTGCCGGGGCTGGTGTTGAGGTACTGCTCGATGAAGGAGGTGCTGGCGAAGTCGTAGCTCATGATGTCGAGCTTGCCGTCGCCGTTCACGTCCTGAATGGCGGGCAGGTTGTAGCCGCCAATGGTGAGATTGGCCGTGCCCGCGAAGCTGCCCGAAAACCGTATCTGATTGGTGGCAAGCACGAAGCTGGGCCGGCCATTGGCCGGCACGTTGCGAAACACCCGAATTTCGCCGCCGTTGATGTAGGTAAACAAGTCGGCGCGGCCGTCGCAGTCGTAGTCGCGCAGCAGGGCCCAGCCCTGGAGGTCGGCGGGGAAAATGGCTTCGTACTGCGGAGCGTAACGCCAGCGGCGGCCGGCGGCGGTGCCGGGCGCGGCCGCGCTCAGAAAAGTGTAGCAGCGGCTGCTTTCGTGGTCGAAGGCGAACAGGTCGGGCTGGCCGTCGCCGTCGAGGTCGATGGTGCTGAACTGGGGCGTGTTCAGGCCGCCGGCCCAGGCGTTGCGGAGCGTGTCGGCCCCGTGGACCACTGGTGCCACCGGCCGGTACTCAAACCCAAACCCGGCCCCCGACTGGGCCTGGGCAACCATCGAAAAAGCCAGTAGTGCCAGCAGGAAAGCGTAGAAACGAGTCATGGAGAGAAAGTAGCGGGCGCGGTTAGGAAAGGAATATGGAACCGGGAACAAAAATCACGCCCACCTTTGCAGCAATTTACACCTGGTTTGCCTTCTCAGCCTCTCACCATGTTGCTCTACACCCATTACCTGGCCGCCGGCGGCCAGGTCAGCACCGATTCGCGCCAGCCCCAGCCCAGCACCCTTTTCTTTGCCCTGAACGGCCCCAGCTTCCGGGGCGCGGCCTTTGCGCCGCAGGCGCTGGCCAAGGGCGCGGCTCATGCCGTAGTCGACGATGTGGCCCTGGCTGCCACCGACCCGGCCCGCTACACCTTCGTCCCCGACACGCTGGCGGCCTTGCAAGCGCTGGCCCATCACCACCGTCGACAGTTCAATATTCCGGTGCTGGCCATCACGGGCTCCAACGGCAAAACCACCACCAAGGAGCTGGTTACGGCCGTGTTGGCCCAGCAGTTCCGGGTGCTGGCCACCATCGGCAATTTGAATAACCACATTGGAGTGCCGCTCACGCTGCTGCGGCTACGGGCCGGCGAACACGACTTCGCCGTGATTGAGATGGGGGCCAACCACCGGGGCGAAATCGCGGCCTACTGCGCGTGGGCCGAGCCGACGCACGGCCTCATCACCAACATCGGCAAGGCCCACCTCGAAGGCTTTGGCGGGGCCGAGGGCGTGGCCCTGGGCAAGGGCGAGCTGTTCGACTACCTGACCCGCACCGGCGGCACTGCTTTCGTGAACACGCTCGACCCGCGCCTGCCCTCCCTGGCCGCGCAGGTGCCCACCACCCTCACCTACCCCCGCCTGATTGATAATTACCCCGCCACCCTGTTATCGGCCGACCCCGCCGTGGCCCTGCGCCTGGGCGATGGCACCGAACTAGTGGCCCAGCTCACCGGCGACTACAACTTCCCCAACCTGGCCGCCGCCGCCGCCGTGGGCCAGTATTTTGGTATTTCGACCGACAAAATCGCGGCAGCCCTGGCTCGCTACAACCCCCAGAACAACCGCTCGCAAGTACTGCGCACCCCCGCCAGCAACGACCTGATTCTGGATGCCTACAACGCCAACCCCAGCAGCATGGCGGCGGCCCTGCGCAGCTTCGCGGCCCGGCCGGTGGCCACCGGACAAACCAAGCTGGTTATTCTGGGTGACATGTTTGAGCTGGGCGACGACAGCGCCGCCGAGCACCATCAGCTGGGCCAGCTGCTCGCGCAACTGCCGCTGCCCCAGGTGCTGCTTATTGGGCCGGAGATGCTGGGAGCGGCCGCCGTGGCCGGCTCAGCGCAGCACTTCGCTACCAAAGCGGAGGCAGCCGATTGGCTACGGGCGCACCCCGTGCGCGGCCAGCAGGTGCTGGTGAAGGGCAGCCGCGGCATGGCCCTGGAGACGCTGGTGGACCTGCTGTAGCTTCAATTAACATTTATCAATTAACATTTAACAGCCGTTCAACGCATCCTTTCTGGATTCATTGAACGGCTGTTAAATGTTAATTGATAAATGTTAAATGACTTAAAACGGGCTCACGAAATCCCGGAACCCCGGCAGCTCCTCGTCCTTGCCCGACACGAGCGGCTGCACCTCCGTGCCCCAATCAATGTTCAAATCGGCATCGTCCCAGCGCAGGCCGCCTTCGGTGGCGGGGGCGTAGTAGTCCGAACATTTGTAGAGGAAAACGGTGTTTTCTTCCAAAGCCATGAAGCCGTGGGCAAAGCCGGTGGGAATGTAGAGCAGGTTGCCGCTGGCGGCCGTGAGCTCCACGAGCTGGTGCTGGCCGTAGGTGGGCGAGTCGCGGCGCAAATCCACGGCTACGTCGAGGGCACGGCCCTGGCCCACGCGCACGAGCTTGGCCTGGGCGTGGGGCGGGCGCTGGAAATGGAGGCCGCGCAATACGCCTTTTTTGGAGTTGGACTGATTGTCCTGCACCCACACATCGGCCCCGGCCCGAGCCATGAGGTTGGCGCTGAAGGTTTCAAAAAACACACCCCGGTCGTCGGCAAATACGCGGGGAATAAACTCGACCAGGCCGGCAATGGAGAACGTCTTTACTTGCATCGGTGCAAAGGTAGAATGACGCTGCGCTTAATGGAGGAATGAGGAATGAAGGATGAAGGATGAAGAATTGTCACGAAGCCAATTAGCACTTCATTTTCAATTCCTCATTCCTCATTCCTCATTCCTCATTCTAACCAAAGCCACGGCGGTCAGGTACTTGTCGAGCACCAACTTTTCGTCGAATTTGGTTTCGGCGAGGTAGCGGCTGTTCTGGCCCATGCCCTGCAAATCGGCATCGGAGAGGCGGAGGACCTGGAGCATTTTAGCGGCCAAATCTTCGCCGCTGCGCACCTGGCAGAGGTAGCCGTTGCGGCCGTCGACCACGGTTTCGCGGCAGCCGGGCACGTCGGTGGTGACGAGGGGCTTGCCCACGGCGGCCGCTTCGAGCAAGGTTTTGGGGGTGCCTTCGCGGTAGCTGGGCAGCACCACGCAGTCGGCGCGGTGCAGGTGGGCGGCCACGTCGTCGGAGCGGCCCAGGTATTCGATGTCGCCGCTCAGCAGCCA
>JAYULN010000140.1:0-2411 GCA_043763525.1 Hymenobacter sp. | reverse complement strand
TGGCCGTGGGCCAGCTCGTCGGCGGTGGCCTCGCGCACGTCCTGCACCTGGCCGGTAAAGTGCATCACCATGCCCGCCAGGGGGTGGTTGAAGTCCATTTGCACGGCCGTATCGCCGATGCTTAGCACCTTGGCCTGCATGTGGTTGCCCTCATTGTCGGCCATGGGCAGGAAGTTGCCGGGCTGGAGCATCTCGTCGTCCATCTTGCCGTCGATGAGGAAGACTTCCTTGGGGATTTCGACCAGCGCCTGCTCGTCGTATTCGCCATAGGCCTGCTCGGGGGTGAGGCTGAATTGGAAAGCATCGCCGGCCTGCTTGCCGTCGAGCTGCGCTTCAAATTCTTCGGGCAGGCCGCTGTGGCCAAACAGGAAGACCATCGGCGAGTCGGCTTCGGCCGATTCGACCAGTACTTTTTCCTGGTTTTCGTCGGTTACGCTGAGGTCGTAGGTGATGGTAACGACCTTCTTATCGCTGATTGACGCTGATTTGTTTGATTCCATTGATTCTGAATCGCTGATTGACGATGATTAAATTGATTCCGTTGATTCTGATTTCTGTTTTGATGATTTTGGTAGGGGGAGGTTTCAGGTGGATTTGATGAAGCGTTTGAACTGGAGGCTGGGGCGGCCAAAGTTAAGGAGCAGGCCCGTTTGAAGGCGGTAAGCGGTGAGGTAGTTGATGATTTGGGCGTAGTGGTGCTCGTCGAGAGCGGTGGTGGCTTTGAGCTCGACCAATATTACGCTGGCAACTAAAAAATCGACGCGACGAGAACCCACCTGTTGGTTCAGGTAGAAAACGGGCTGCTCGATTTCGCGCACAAACGGCATTTCGACATGCTCCAGCTCCAAAGCCAGACTGCGCTGGTACACCACTTCCGGGAACCCCGGACCCAGCGCCGAATGCACCCGCATAGCGCACCCAATTACCGTTTCCGTAATGTCCGAGTGCGCGTACCGCTTATCAACCATGACTCAAAAAACAAAACACCCAGCCAACAAATAAATCGTCAGACAGGAAAAAATCAGCGAAATCAAAAAAAATCAGCGTCAATCAGCGATTTCCCAAGCCGTGCGGTAGCCGCCAATGCCCTCCACGTACTCAATCAGGGCCTTGAAAAACGGGTGGGCGCTGAGCGTGGACGAGTCGCCGACGAGCAGCAGCTTTTTGCGGGCGCGGGTCATGCCCACGTTCATGCGGCGGATGTCGCTCAGGAAGCCGATTTCGCCGTGGTTGTTGCTGCGGGTGAGGGTAATGGCGATGATGTCGCGTTCCTGGCCCTGGAAGGAATCGACGGTGCCCACGCTGAGCTGGCGGTGCAGCATCAGGCCGCTGAGCTCGTCGTTTTCCTCAATGGCATCTTTCAAATAGTTTATTTGGGCGCGGTAGGGGGCAATTACGCCAATGCTGAGCGGGTCCTCCTCGTGGTCGGCGGGGTCGTAGGGTTCCAGCAGCTGGGCGAGGCGCTTGAGGAGCAAATCGGCCTCTTCGGGGTTGGCGGTGGAGCGGCTTTCGGGGATGGTGATTTCCTGGAAGCCGAAGCCGGCCGTGTCGAGGAATTCCACGGGCAGGTCGGGGGCGAAGCGCAGGTCGTAGGCATCGAGGCCGGCGTGGGCCACGGTGCCGTAGGCCGTCAGCTGGCCGTCGTAGAACTGGTCGGAGCTGAACTGCATGATTTGCTCGTGCATGCGGTACTGCACCGTGAGCATGCGGGCGGTGGCGGGCTGGCGCTTGATGGCTTTTTCGAACAGCGTTTCGCGCAGGGCCCCGGCTTTGTCGCTCTTCACGGTGGGCGGCAATTGGTGGTGGTCGCCGGCCAGAATCACGCGCTGGCCCTTGGCAATTGGAATCCAGCAGCCGGGCTCCAGGGCCTGGGCGGCCTCGTCGATAAACACCGTTTCGTAGGTGAGGTGGCGAATGTTGCGGTTGCTCGCGCCCACCAGCGTGCAGGTTATCACCTGCACCGATTCGAGCAAATCCTCGGTGATGTAGCGCTCCAAGTCGTCGGCCTGCTGAAACAGCATCCGCGCTTCCTCCTTTAGCATCCGGCGCTGCTGCTGCTCCTCGTAGCCGAAATTGCGGACGTGCTTGCTGGCGGTTTCACGGTACTGGTCGGCCGTCTGGCGCATTGAGCGCATCTCGTTATAGCTCTTGTGGTTCATCACCTGGGCATCGAGCGTGTGCTCCAAAAGCAAATCAGAAACCCGCGAGGGGTTGCCCATCCGAATGACATTCACGCCGCGCTCGGCCAGCTTTTCGGTGAGCAAGTCGACGGCCGTGTTGCTCGGCGCGCACACCAGTACCCGCCGCTCGCGCCGGATGGTTTCCAGAATGGCCTGCACCAGCGTGGTGGTTTTGCCGGTGCCGGGCGGGCCGTGAATAATGGCTACGTCCTTGGCCGCCAGCACGTGGCG
>JAYULN010000139.1:0-2413 GCA_043763525.1 Hymenobacter sp. | reverse complement strand
CACGGGCCTGACCCTCACCTGGCGGCCGAAGAAGTGATGAATGTTGAGTTTTGAGTAAAACAAGCCCCGGATTAACGCCTGTTGCAGGCGCTTTTTCGGGGCTTGTTCATTCCTCCCTCAAAACTCAACCCTCAAAACTCAACCCTCAACCCTTCTCCACCCACACCGGCAGCGCCGAGAGTGCCGCATTGCCCGTCAATTCATCCATTCGGGTTTCATCGGTCAGGTCGTTGATGCTGGCCCCGGCGTGGGCCTGGGCCACATCGAGCCGCGTGCCGGGGCGGGCGTGGCCGTAGCCGTGGGGCATGCTGGCCACGCCAAGCATGAGGCTGGACGTGATTTCGACGGGCAGCTCGATGGTACCCACGCGGGAACGGACGCGCACGGTTTGGCCATTGGTCAGGTTTCGGACGGCCGCATCGGCGGGGTTCATTTGCAGGGTGCAGCGGTTGGAGCCTTTGATGAGGCGGGGCAGGTTGTGCATCCACGAGTTGTTGGAGCGCAGCTCGCGGCGGCTGATGAGCAGCAGCTGGCCTTCGGCAGTAGCGGAAGGAGCAGCCAGTACTTGGCGGGCGCGGGCCAGGTCTTGCAGGAAGAGCGGCGCGGCCAGGTTAATGCGCTGATTTTCGGTGCGCAGGGCGGCGGGCAGGCGGGCTTGCAGCGGGCCAAAGTCGAGGCCGTGCGGGTTTTCAAGCAGCTTCGCCACCGACAAACCGCTGCGGCCGTAAGCCCCGTAGCGCAGGCCGAGGTCGAGCTTGATTTCGGGGTTTTCGGGCGCTGGGGCAGCAGCGGCATCGAAAGTTTCACCGGCTTCGAGGCGCTGGCGCAGGCCTTCGAAAATCTCCCAGTCGTAGCGCGCATCGGGGCCTTTGGCGAACAGCGGCTCGGAGTAGCGGCTGGTGTTGCGGATGGCCAGCGCGTGGAAGCTGACATCGTAGTGCGCGGTTTCGAGGCCGGTGGCGGGGGGCAGAATGTAGTGGGCGTGGCGGGTGGTTTCGTTGAGGTAGATGTCGATGGACACCATAAAATCCAGCCCGGCCAGGGCCGCATCGAGTTGCCCGCCGTTGGGCGTGGAGAGCACGGGGTTGCCGCAGCTCGTAACCAGGGCCCGCAGCTGGCCCGCGCCGGGCGTGAGGATTTCCTCCGCCAGGCAGGCCACCGGCAGCTCGCCCATAAACTCGGGCACCTGCCGCACGCGGCTGCGGTACCGGTCGTACTTCGTGTAGAGGCCCGGCTTGCCCAGAATATCGAGTGCGGGCGTGGCAAACATGTAGCCGCCCGGCTCGTCGAGGTGCCCGGTCAGCAGATTCAGCGCATTTATCAGCCACAGGCACAGCCCGCCAAACTCCTGCACCGACACCCCTACCCGGCCATAAACCACGCCCCGTTCGGCGGCGGCCAGCTCCCGCGCCAGGGTGCGGATTTCGGCCGGCGCAAGGCCGGTGATGGCACCAACGTGTTCGGGCGTGAACTCGGCCACGGCCGCGCCCAGCTCCGCAATGCCGTCCGTAAATTCGGCCAGGCGGCCGGGCTTCACCAGTTGCTCGACGTGCAAAACCTGCGTCATCGCCAGCAGCAGGAATACGTCGGTGCCGGGCCGGATGAAGTGGTGGGCATCGGCTTTGGTCGCCGTTTCGCTGCGGCGCGGGTCGACGACCACGACCTTGCCGCCACGCGCCTGGATGGCTTGCAGGCGCTTGGCCACATCGGGCGCGGTCATCAGGCTGCCGTTGCTCACCAGCGGGTTGCCGCCGAGAATCAGCCAGTGGTCGGTGCGGTCCAAATCCGGTACGGGCAGTAGCAGCGGGTGGCCATAGAGCTGCCAGGCCGCGAAATGGTGCGGCAGCTGGTCGACCGATGAGGCCGAGAACAGGCTGCGCGAGCCCAGCGCCCGCAGGAAACCGGGGGCCGAGAGCTGCGTGCCCGAGTTATGCACGCTGGGGTTGCCGGCGTACCAGGCCGTGGCGTGCGGGCCGTGCTGGTCGCGCTGGCGGCGCAGGCCGGCGGCCACTTCATCCAGCGCCGTTTCCCAGTCGATTTCCTGCCAGCCGGTAACCGTGCGTTTCAGCGGGCGGCGCAGGCGGTTGGGGTCTTCGTAAATATCTTGCAGACCCACGGCTTTGGGGCAAATGTGGCCCCGGCTGAACGGGTCCCGCGCGTCGCCGGCGATGCGGAGGACGCGGCCGTTTTCGTGGGTGATTGCGAGGCCGCAGATGGCTTCGCAGAGGTTGCAGGCGCGGTAGTGGGTTTTCATGGGATGTAACGTGGACTCTGAATGAGTCCGCGCGTGGGAAAGGCGCACGGAAATGCAAGGTAAGTAGGTAGCCAGTATTAAGTAGTCAGTAGTCGGACATCAAAGTACTGTCAATCAAGATTTAATATTGGGTCTGACTACCGAATACTTATGTTCGAC
>JAYULN010000138.1:0-14517 GCA_043763525.1 Hymenobacter sp. | reverse complement strand
GAACGGGGTGCTGCTCGACCCGATATACACCGGCAAGCTGCTGGTTGGGGTGCTGGATTTGATTGGGCGCGGGTATTTCCGGCGGGGGAGTACGGTGGTGGCTATTCACACCGGCGGTTTGCAGGCATGGGCCGGCTGGCGGGAGCGGTTCGGATAATAGTGGCGTGCTTATGCCCGGCCATCTCCAGTGCCGCCAGCACAAATACCACCGGCAGTACCGGAGCCAGAAACCGCACATCCCAGTCATCAACGGTGAGCATGGTGATGGCTGTTTGCAGCAGGAAAATGGCGGCCAGAAACACCCGCGCCGGCCGCCAGATGCTGGCACTGCGGGTGGCCCGGCTGGCCAGCCAATAGGCCGGCCACAGCACCAGCACGCCCGCCGCGCGGTGCATCAGGGAGTAGTGCGGTTTGAGGTAGCTGATGAAAACGAACAGCTTGCCCAGCATCAAGCGGCCCAGGTAAGTGGGGTTGTGGACGGCGAAGTACACCAGCCGCGCCACCGGGCCGGTGCCGTTGGGCGGCATAGCCAGCGGCTGGGCCTGGCGCACGGCCCAGAGCGGGTAGCGAAAAATCAGCTCGCCGCGCTGGTAAGTATCCATCAAATAATAGGTGGCGAGCTGGTGGTTGAGGGCCACCCAGAGCAGCGGCGAAAGCAGCACCAGCACCACCAGCGCCATGTGCCACGGCCGGCGATTGGGGCGGCGGCGCAGGGCATCGAGGCCGGCCAGCGCGGCGGCCAGGCCCACCATGAAGCCGTTGGGCCGCGCCAGGGCCGTGAGGACGAGCACCACAATCAACAGCACCCACGCTTGCGCCCGCCCGCCCCGCACCCGTGTGAAGGCCCCAAACGACAAGGCCACCATACTGATGAACAGCGACTCGGTGAGCAGAAAGACGTTGAATTGCTGGATGTCGGGCCAGGCGATGAAGAGCAGCGTGGCCAGGGCCGCCGCGCCGCGCTGCCCATTGGCCAGCCGGCAGGTGCCCCGGTACATGGCCCGCGTGGCCAGGGCCGATACCGCCATCTGGCCGGCCACTATGCCCGGCCAGCCCAGCCCCAGGCCCAGCCACAGGCTTTGAAACAAGGGGTAGAGGACATAGCGCAGGTTGTGGCCGGGTTCGAAATAGCCGCATTCGGCAATGTTGGCGGCATATTCGAGGTAACGGCCGCTGTCGTTGGCGTAGTGGGGGCCGTGAAACTTGCGCAGAAACACCAGCTGCACCAGCCCCCACAGCCCCGCCAAAAGTGCCGGGTGGTAGGGCCAGGCCCGCTGGCCCAACGAACGAAAAAACGTAAACAAGCGCATCAATACAAAGCTATTGCAGTTTCCAGGTCACGGCACGACAACCGGTCCGACGGCGGAGCCGTCCGACCGGTTGTCGTGGGAACGGAATCGTTGAAAAAGGCTCGTTCCGGCGGCGCGGACGGCAATCATTCCGACGACTCTAGAGCGGCTTCTGGCCCAACGCCGCCCCGTTGCTCCCGTACCTTGCTGCCTATGAATCTCATTTGCCTCGTCCGCCGCCTGCTGCCGCTGTTGTTTTTAGTGGGCCTGGGCTGGTTTCTATGGAAGAAAATAGGCCCCACACTGGCTGGCCTCAACCCACTGAACGCGGAGCCCAAAGTCACCGTCACGCACAACACGGTGCTTACCCAGGTTGAGGCGTTGGGCAAACTGGAGCTGGTGCGCTACCGTTTCAAAGACGTGGTGGAGTACCGCAAGGCCAGCCGCTACCCGCTGCTGCCCGATGCCAAAGTGGCCCTCGTGGTGGGCGGCGAGGCCGTGGGTTGCCTCGACCTGCGCAAGCTGAAACCGCAGGATGTGGTGCTCGAAGGCGACTCCGTACTGCGCGTGTCGCTGCCCGCGCCCGAGCTGTGCTCGTTCCAAATCAACCACAACCAAAGCCGCGTATTCAGCACCGAAAACGGCTTTTTTCAGGATGCCGAGCTGGTGGATGAAGGCTACAAATACGCCGAAATCCAGGTACGCAACGCCGCGCTGCAATCCGGTATCCTGGCCGAAACTCAGCGTAACGCCGAGCAGATTTTGCTGCCGATGCTGCGCACCCTTACCGGGCGGCGCGTGGTGCTGGGCCAGCAGCTGACAATGCCAAAGGTGGGGCCAAAGCAGTAGCAGCGCGGACTTTGCAAGCCCGCGTCTCGCCGCGAAGCGGCGAATGCGGCGAATGCGGCACCGCGCATCACCCCACGGAGTCGCGCATCACCCCAACAATAACCCAACGATTATTCGCCGCGTTGCGGCGAAACGCGGACTCGCAGAGTCCACGCTACTCGGCCTCCGCCTCTTTCCCCAAGTCATCGAGCGCCATTTTTATCAAATCCTGCTCATACCCTTTCCCCGTCAAATACTGCGAGATTTTCATGCGGCGCACGCGTGGGTTTTTCTCCTTTTCCTGGCGGTCTTTCTTCTCTATTAAACTAACCAGGTTCTGGTAGTATTCCTCGCCGTCAATTTCCTTCAGGCCCGATTTGATGCAGTATTCGCTGATGCCTTTCTGTTTGAGGTCTTGCACGATGCGGCGGCGGCCCCACTTCTTCTGGCGGTAGTGGCCGCGCACGAATGACTGGGCAAACCGCTCCTCATCGAGCAGCTTTTCGCGGCTGAGGCGAATGATGATTTCGCCGGCTTCGTCCTCATCGAGGCCATAAGAGCGCAGCTTTTGCTCCACGTCTTTCTGCGTGCGCTCCTGGTAGGCGCAGAAGGCCGCGATTTTTTGCAGCGCCTCGCCGGGCGTGTACTGCTTGGGCGTTTTGTCGGAGCTTTTAAACATAAAAATCAATGAGCAATGAACAGTGAGCAATGGGCAATGGACAGTTTTTCGGCCGCCGCTGCCAGCATTTTACCAACATTGCCGGGCGAAGTTCGTTTCCTTGCGGCGGCCGCACCCGAACCGGCATTGCTCATTGTTGCCTGCTCATTGTCCATTGAAAATTGAAATAACCCCTGGCGTGCGGCAGATGCTGCTGAGCACCTTGCTCTTCGCAGGTATGAATGCCTGCGTGAAGCAGCTGCACCGCCTGCCGGCGCTGGAAATTATTTTCTTCCGCTCCATTTTCTCCATTGTGGCCAGCTACGTGGCGCTGCGGCGGCTGGGCGTGGCTCCGTTCGGCAATAATTACCGCCTGCTCATCAGCCGGGGCAGCACGGGGGCGGTGGCGCTCATTTGTTATTTTCTGGCGCTGCAAAATCTGCCGCTGGCCACGGCGGTTACGGTGCAGTACCTGGCACCCATTTTCACGGCGGTGCTGGGCATCTGGCTGGTGGGGGAGGGGGTGCGGGGCTGGCAGTGGGTATTTTTTGGGCTGAGCTTTGGTGGAGTGCTGCTGGTGCAGCAGGGCGGGCCGGTGGGCGCGGCAGCCGGGGCCACGGGCCCGGCGGGGCTGGTGTTTTTGGGCATTGGGGTGCTGGGCGCGCTGGTGTCGGGGCTGAGCTACAACGCTATTCGGAAGCTGCGCGGGCGCGAGCATCCGTTGGTTATCGTATTCTACTTCCCGTTGATTTCCGTGCCGGTAGCAGCCGTGGTCTGCCTCTTTCATTGGGTAACGCCGCACGGCACCGACTGGCTCTGGCTGCTGGCCTGCGGCTTCTTCACCCAGGGCGCGCAGCTCACCATGACGCGTGCCTACCAGATGGAGCGCCTCAGCCGGGTGGCCCCGCTCAATTACCTGGGCATGTTCTACGCGCTGGGCATTGGCTACGTGTTTTTTGCCGAAAGCTTTGGGCCGCTGGCCTACGGCGGCATGGCGCTGGTGCTGCTCGGCGTGGGCCTGAATGCCTGGTACACCAACCGCGTGGATTCCCGCGCCGCCGCCCTGCCCCCGGCCGAAGAAGTGGTGGCGTAAAGCCGGCTGCCGGTCCGACGGCGGAGCCGTCCGACCGGTTGTCGTGAGCGCCGCTAGACGAAGCTTTTCAACGATTCCGTTCCCACGACAACCGGTTGGACGGCTGCGCCGTCGGACCGGGGCGGACGACGGTTGGGCAGCAGTCAGACAACACGCGGCGCGGAAATACATCGTTCCCAGAGGCCCCTTTTCGGCCCGGCCCGGCATCACTTGCTCCGAGGCCGTAACTTGGCTGCGCCTACTTCTGCCTTTTTATGTCTGTTAAGCTACTCCGTCTGGTTGCGTTTATTTTGTTGCTGATGGCTCTGCCGGGGCTGGGCCGCGCCGGCACCATCCGGGGCACGGTGCGGGGGGCCAATAAGGAAGGCCTGGCTTTTGCCAACGTGGCGGTGCGCGGCGCGGCTACCAGCACGGGGGCCAACGAGCAGGGCGAGTTTCAGCTGCGGCTGCCGGCGGGTCCCTACGAGCTGGTGTTTCAGTACGTGGGCTACCGGCCGCACATCGAGCCGGTGCGCGTGCCGGGCGGCGACTCCACGCTCACCGTCAACATCACGCTTCAGCCCGAGGCCTACAACCTGGGCGAGGTGCTGGTAAAATCCTCCGACCGCGACCCGGCCTACGCCATTATTCAGCAGGCGCAGCAGTGGCGGGCCTATCACAAGCAGGAGGTAGCCGCCTACCGGGCCCGCATCTACATCAAGGCCCTGGGCCGCATCAACGACACGCCGGCCAAAATTATGGGCCTGTTCAAGCTCGGCCCCGACATCAAAAAGGGCATTTTCTACCTCTCCGAAACCCTGTCTGATTTCAGCTTCACCCAGCCCAACATCGTGAAAGAACGGGTGATTTCGAGTCGGGTGAGCGGCGACTCGCGCGGCCTGAGCTTCAACCGGGCCAGCGCCGGTCGCAACCTCAACTTTTACGAAAACCTGATAAAGCCCAGCTTCGCCGAGCGCGGATTTGTGTCGCCGATTGCCGGCAACGCCATGTTTTTCTATAAGTACGAGCTGGTGGGTAGCAGCAACCAGGGCGGCGTACTGGTGCATAAAATCAGGGTGTTGCCGCGCCGCCGCACCGACCCCGTTTTTTCGGGCTACGTCTACATTGTCGACGGCTCGTGGCGCATTCACTCCGTCGATTTGAGCCTCGACCAGGATGCCCAGATTGACTACGTCGACAACCTGCATCTGGCCCAGCAGTACGCCCCCGCGCCGGGCAACCCCAACGTCTGGCTCATGCAGTCGCAGCAGGTTACGGCCAATCTTTCGGGGCTGGGTTTCAAAGGGTCCGGCTACATCACGGCCGTGCTGAGCAACTACGCCGCCGTGGTGCCCACCTACCCCACGCCGCCCGTGGCCACGGCCCCACCCGTGGTAGCCGAGGCCAAAGCCGAAGCCCCCGCCGGCCAGGAAACCGCCGCCCAAATTCGCAAGCGCAAGCCCGACCTGCGCGGCCTCAGCGCCCAGGTGCGCAAGCAGGTGAAGCGGGCCCAGCGCGACTCGCTCCGCAACGACCCCTTTGCCCGCATGCCGCGCGGCGAAGTGCAGCTGATTGAGAAAGGCGTGAACGAGCGCGACTCGGCCTACTGGGATGCCGTGCGCCCGGTGCCCCTCACGGCCGAGGAAAAAAAGGATTACCACGTCAAAGACAGCACCGAAGTCATCCGCCGCTCGCGTCCCTACCAGGATTCGATGGACCGCAAGCGCAACCAGTTCGAGCCGGCCAGCCTGCTGCTCGGCGGCTATACCTACCTCGACAGCTTCCGCAAACGGTTGGCCTATGTGCAGCCGCTGCCCCAGATTTTGCAGTACAATACCGTGGAGGGCGTGGTGCTCAACACCCGCGCCACCTTTCGGCAAAACACCGACGACCAGCGGTTTTTTACCCTCACGCCCACGCTGCGCTACGGTTTCAGCAGTGCCCAGCTCAACCCCAGCCTCGAAGCTGCCTGGCAGCTGCACCCGGTGAAGCGCCAGCAAATTGGGGTGTTGGCCGGGCGCACCATCGAGAATTTCGATAAGAACTCGCAGCTTACGCCGCTCATCAACTCGGTGTACACGCTGCTGACCAACCGCAACTACGCCAAGCTCTACCGCCGCGACGGGGCCGAGCTGTTCTACTCCACCGAACCGTTGAATGGCCTGAACCTGTCCGCTCGCGTTGCTTATTTCGACCGCCACCAGCTATTCAATACCACCGACCGCCTGCTGCACGACGTGCCCGGCCGGGCCTTCACCCCCAACCTGCCCGTGAGCGACGAGCTGGCCGACACCGATTTCGGCCGCAGCCGCGTGCTCACCGTGGCGCTATCGGCCGACTACCGGCCCGGCCAGCGCTACATCACCCGCCCCGATGGCAAGCTCAACCTCGGCTCGAAGTGGCCTGCCTTCAACGTGCAGGGCCGGCTGGCCGTGCCGCACGTGCTCGGGGCCGATGTGCGCTACCTGCTGCTGCAAGCCGGCGTGCGCGATAATATTTCGTTGGGTCTGCTGGGTACCAGTAGCTTCCGGGTGAACGTGGGCGGCTTCCTGGGCAAGCAGGAGGGCATGACTTTCGTCGACTACCGCCACTTCTCGGGCAACCAAACCATTCTGGCCGGCAACTTCAGCAACTTCCAGCTGCTCGACTACTACCGCTTCAGCACCAACGACGCCTACTTCGAAGCCCACTACGACCACCACTTCAACGGCTTCATCTTCAACAAAGTCCCGCTGTTTCGCAAGCTGAAATGGCAGGAAGTGGCCTCGCTCAACTACCTTACGACTGGCCAGGCCGGCCACTACGTGGAGCTGGGCGCGGGCGTGGAGCACATTTTCAAAGTGATGCGGGTCGATTTCTATACGGCTCTGCAAAGCGGCCAGCGGCTGGGCACGGGGCTGCGAGTGGGCCTCGGATTTTAGAGGGTGCAGGGAAAGTCCGCCGAAATATCCTGGAACGTCATGCTTCGACAGGTGGACACCAGATGAAGCATGACGTTCTTTGGAATACCTGATTACTGCTGTTACGCACTGATTGCGCCTCCGCTTCAGAAAAAGACTTCAGCTGCTTCAGCAAAGGTCTTTTCCAAGCAATCAGTCAAGGTGGTGCGTAACAGCAGCTGATTACTGCCGCACACCTACTAAGTAGGTAGCCAGTATTAAGTAGTCAGTAGTCGGAATCAACCTGCTGTCAATCAAGATTTAACATTGGGTCTGACTACCGAATACTTATGTTTGACTACTTAAGAGCCTATCCAAATAGGGCCAATTTGGACCTCGGTGCCATAAAATCGGCCAGGCGCACCCTCGAAAAGGCCCGGCCCGCTACTTCGTGGGCGGCTGGTTTTTGGTGAGGTACGCCAATCGGCCATCGGTAAACAAGTTGTGGAAATGCACCACCGCAATGGCGAACAGCACCGAAAACAAGCTCAGCAGGGCATTGTAGTACACCGGTGCCAACAGCGAAAACCGGATGAAAACCGTGACCAGCACGAAGGCCGAATAGCGAAAAATATCGGGGTAGTGCAGCGTGTAGCGAAACGCGACGAGCATAAACAGCAAGTCGGCAAAAATGAGAATCAGGTAAAATCGGTCGACCGACTGCACCCACACGCCGCTGCGCAGCATGTGCAGCAGGTCGTGGCCAGAGAGCCCGAGCAAGGTGGCCAGTACCAGCAGCGCGATAAACTGCTTCAGGGCCACGAACTCCTGCCGGTCGCCCTCCTCGGTGATGGCGCGGTGGCGCTGCACGCCGTAGTAGGTGGAGAGCAGCAAAAACACCAGCAGCGCACCCACGCCGTCCGATACCATTTTGTACACCGATTCGAGCTGGCTTTGCAGCGGCAGCTGAAACTGGTAGTGCGAGAATTCCTTGAACGACGAGCGCAGCAGCACCAGGCTCAAAATCTCAATCTGCTTGCCGATGGAGTTGGCAATAGACTGCGGAATGACGAACACCAGGCTTATCATTTCGAAAAACAGCAGCAGCGTGAATGAAATTTCTACCGCTTGCAGGAAATGCACCCGGCTCAGCAGGCCGCCCACCGGCAACCAGCCAAGGTAATTGAGCAAGGCCACCAGCATGCACAGCACGAAAACGCTGACCAGCACCCCGCTCAGGAAGTGATTGGTGCGGCGGCTCTCCCAGAAGTCGTGCAACGGGTGGTAGGTTTGCTTGACAACGGCTAAGAGCTTCATGGTGGGGAGAATTTGCCGACCCCAAGTGCTGGGTTGACGTGATTGTTCAGCGGTTGGCTGTGTTAAGTAGCTGTCTGATTTACAGCGGTTCCCAGGCCAGTGTACGTGTCCCGGTCGGACGGCTCCGCCGTCGGACCGGGACACGTACACTGATGCGAAATCTGCTCTAGGTTTGGGCTCAAGCATAGGATTTCAGCCATTATGGCTCGCAAATGACGGCATCCTTATGGTGTAAGGGGCCAGGCCTGGCAACGCGCTTGGCTCCCTTGCCAGTGGTCGAGCGCACGCGTAGAAAGTCCTGCGCGAAGTGGTCAATGGCATTCTGGTCGTGCGGAAAAACGGGTGCTTCCGGCGGGCCTTACCCGCCGATTTTCCGCCGTGGCAGGCGGGGTACTACTTTGCCAAATGGGCGCTGAATGGCACGTCGGAACGGGCAAATGCCTGTTCCGAAGCGGATTGGCGGGCACGCAAAAAACCCGGGCCCAACGCCGCCATCGTCGACACGCAAATCATGAAAAACACGCTCAAGCGTGCCTGAATGTCAACCATAACTTATCAAAGGATTGCGAGCGCAGCACTGCCCAAGCCAGTGCCAGGCTTTGGCTGGCCAACAGTCGCCGCATCCTTAAATTTTGCTAACTCAAACAGCCTCTGAAACCATGCGCAATTTGCCGCCGGCAGTCATTAAGAATAAAACCGCTGCTGAAACGGGCAAAGCAGACCGCCGGGCCCAAGGGCTAATGGCTGCGTCGCCATTGGGCCGCATCCATGCCCAGCGTGACGAGCAGGGCGTGCGGCAGCGTCACGACGGAGGCAGCCAGCAGCGCCAGGCTCAGCAGCACGGGGCCGCTGGCCGCCCGCGCCCAGGCCAAACCAAACACCAGCGCCAGCCCGCCCAGGCTGATGAGCAACAGCGGTGCCGAGCGCCGCAAAAAGAAGCGGAGTTCGGCCCCCAAGCCGCGTCGGGGGGCGGCCGAAACGCGGTCCATCAAGTGGTTCATGCGCAGTACGTGTTGCAGGCTGTGCCAGAACACGAAGTACACGCCCGCCGCCAGCACCGGCGGCAGTACCAGCAGCAAAATCGTGAGCAACAGCGTTTCCAGCACGTCGGTGCGGACCAGTGCCCCTTGCTGTTGCCCTAAATAACTGAGCCAGAGCAGTACCAGCCCGCCCATCACGGTTGGCAGCAGCAGGGCGGCCACTTGGGCCATCGTAGCGGCACTCACGGGCACGCCCCCGGCCAGGCCCAGCAGGCCGCTCACGATGCACTGGGTTTCGGTGGGCCAGTGCCACAGCGGCACCGCAAACAACAAGCTGCCGCGCAACAGGCTGTGTGCCAGCCATTGGCTTCGGTGCCGCACTTGAGGTGGCGCATCGGCCGAGCCCCAGTGCCAGGCCGTGAGCGCAAAGAATAAGGCAACGGCCGCTGTAGGCTGCCACCACCACAGCCCAGCCACGGCCGCAGCCAGCCCCAGGTAGCCAACCAGGAAACCCGCCCAGTACCGGCTCCGCCCCCGCGCCAGCGCGGGGTGCGTGGCCGGCACCACAAATTGGTCGCAGGCCCCGTGGGCCACGCCCAGCAGCACCATGCCGCCCAGTAGGGCCGGTGCCAGCAGCCAGCTGGCGGTGCCGGGAGCCAGCCAGCCTACCGCCACTGCCCCCAGCACCGCCGCGTAGGAGTAGTGCCGGGGCGAAGCCGAAGCACTCCAGGGGTTGGCAGCAAAAGAAGTAAGCCGTAGCATAGTAGTAGCGGGAGCATTCCCAGGCGCGTAACCAGCTCAAAAAATCGTCAGTCAGAACTCGCTCAAAACATTCATTCCCGCCCCCCGCAAAACGCTTATGGAGGGCGGGAATGAGGTGTATAGCTACGGCAGGACCACACGCCATGGCCAAGCAGGGCGTGGGGGCAGCCCCGGTTTAGGCCTGCACGGCGGCTCCTAGCGGAGCTGTAGGGGTTAGCTCGCGCGCCAAGGCGGCGCTTTTGCCGGAAACGGCAATGCCATACACCACCAGGCCAAATCCAATTTTATTGATGGCATCGGCGATGTTGTAGAACAGGTCGACGCTCGAAGCCTGCCAGCCCAGGCCGGTGTTCAGCCAGCCACCTTTCATGCACATGTAGCCGATGGGGTAAATGGCCCAGCCCACCAACACGAACCAGCCCAAGGCCCGAATGCCCTTGATAACTGCCGCATCGCCCGAGGCACGCGCCAGTTGGGCTACTTCGCCCACCCAGGCCGTGTAGAGGATGTAGACGTAGCCTGCCGTAGAAATCGTGCCCCACATTACCGAATGGCTGGTTGAACCATCGGTGAAGGCTTCGCCAATGTAGCCGGCCACCAGCATCAGTACCGAGGCGGCAATCAGCTTCCATAGCAGGCCGATTTTGGCACCGGCTGCTTTGGTGAGCAAGTAGAACTCGACGCACATCAGCGGTACGGTCAGCGTCCAGTCGATGTAGCGCAGGGCGGTGGGGGTCTGGTGGGTGGCCAGGTAGTAGTCGCGCATGTAGTAGTAATGCACGGCTGCGATGCCCGTAATCAGGGCCGATACGAGCAGCGAGAGCTTCCATTTGCCCTCGACCACGCCCCGTTCGGCGAAGAAGAAGACCGAGGCCGCCAGCATGGCCATGTAGCCGGTGAAAAAGGTGAAGGCAATCGGGTCATCAACCCGGATGTCGACGATGTTGACGAGTAATGTTGTGGCTGTCATGGGTCTCTAAGGTTTAGGTGTTGAGGTTTGTTAGGTGTTTTGACACCCATAGTTAAACAAAATTCCTGATACTTTTGATTTTTTATTTGAGATTATAAATCCTGCACATCCTTTGAGAGGCTTCTTTCCAACTCGTGTGCCTTGTGACACTACCCCGGAAATGCACCCGAATGGGGCTCGACAGCGCGTCAGACTTACTTATTTTAGGGAGAGTGAGTAGTGATGGCAGACAAAGTCTGGCAGCAGCAGGGCCGTTGCGGCCGGGGCAAAAAAATACCCCGGCCGAGCAGTCTGCCTGGCCGGGGCGGGGTGCCCCCGGAAGAAAGGGCCGCGTGGGCCAGCCATCGCGGCCGGGCAGCCCGGCCGCTAGCGGTTGCGGATGGCCCGCATCATGTTGGCCAGCGAGGCCGCCGGGTAGGCCTTGCCGCGCGAAATTACCGCGTCAATATTGCGCACGTTGTTGATGTTTTCGAGCGGGTTGCCGGTTAGCAGCACCAAGTCAGCATCTTTGCCCGGAGCGATGGTGCCGGTGCGGCCCGCCACGTCCATAAACCGGGCACCGTTGATGGTGGCCGCCTGCAAGGCTTGCAGCGGCGTGAGGCCGGCCTGCACCAGCATTTCCAGTTCGCCGTGCAGCGAGGTGCCGGGGTAGATGAAGGAGTTGAACGGTCCGCTGTCGGACCCGGCCAGGAGGGGAACGCCAGCGGCTTGCAGCAGCGGGACCAGGCCCATGAATTTAGTGTTCAGTTTTTTGCTGAAATCCTGGGCCGCGAGCGACTGCTGGCGGGCGCTAGCCATCCGTCGGGCATAAGTCGCCTGAATTTTGGGGTCGATATAGGCCAGCAGCGAGTCCTGAGCGTGGTCGTTGTCGGGTAGCTCGGTTAGGATTTTGCCGATGTAGAGCGTGGGTACCACCGCCGTATGGTGCTGGGCCATGAGGGCGAAAATGCGGCTGGCGGCGGCCGGGTCGTAGGTGTCGTACACTGCTGGCAGCAGGGCAAACAGGCCCAGCGGCTTGGGGGTGTGCAGGCTGGCCCGCACCAGCGCCGTGAGGCTGTCTTCTTTACCGGAACAGGCTTTGAAGAGGTAATACAGGTGCTCGGTGGCATCGAGGCCGCGCTTCACGGCCTCACCCAGGGTCACGGAGTAGGGCATGTGGCCGGTGGTTTTCAGGCCCCGGTGCTGGGCCTGCCGAATGGTTTCGAGGTAGGCCGCGCCCGAAATGGTGCTGTCGTAAATCTTCACGTAATCCACCTTCAGCCGTTGCAGCGAATCGAGCGCGTGGCGGATTTGGGCCGGCGTTTCCACTTCCAGCGAGCCGGGCCAGTAGGCGTGGGGGCCGTCAATTTTGGGGCCCGACGTGAAGATGCGCGGCCCGGCCAGCTGCCCCGCGTTCATGTCGCGCCGCCACTGCAACACGCTGGAGGTGAGGTCGCCACCGGCATCGCGCACCGTCGTGATGCCGTGGGCCAGGAAGAGTGTGAGGCTTTTTTTGTTGGCCGCCGCCAGGCTGTCGCCGCCCCGAAAATGCACGTGCATGTCCCACAAGCCCGGAATCAGGTAACGGCCGTTGCCGTTCACGTACTGCCGGGCGGCGTAGCTGTTCTGGTCGGCCAGCTCGATGCGCAGAATTTTGCCCTGCGAAATGGCCACCACCTGGTTTGGCCGCAACTGGCCCGATTCCACGTCGATGATGCTTACGTGGTTGATAACCACGTCGTAAATCTCCAGCTTGGTGGGCCGGCGGGCGCAGGTGGTTAGCAGCACGGCCAGGCTCAGGCCGAAGAGGGTGCGAAATAATTTCATCGGGAAGATGGCAAGCGGCCGGCCGTAAAGTTAGGTCGGCAAGCGCACCCTGAACTCGGTGAACTCTCCTTCGCGCGTTTGTACGCTCAGCGTGCCGTGGTGGCCCTTCACGATGGTGTCGTGCGCCAGGGCCAGGCCCAACCCGGTGCCCTCAGTGGCCGGCTTAGTTGTGAAAAACGGCTGAAAAATCCTGGCGTGCATGGCCTCGGCCATGCCCGTGCCGTTGTCGCGCACCGTTATTTCCACCGCGTCGGCGAGCCGCCGGGTGCTCATGTTCAGGGTGGGCTGGTAGCCGGCAGGGCTGGCCTGCTGGCGCTGGCGCACCGCGTGCAAGGCATTGGTAAACCGGTTGAGCAGGGCGCGGCCAATCTCCGGGGGCACGGCCGGCACCAGGCCCACATCGAAACCGAAACTGGTGTGGAGCTCCACGGCGGCCGGGCCGTTGGGCGTGCGCGGGCCGTGGTCGGCCAGCAGCAGGTACTCGGCTACCAGCGCGTTCAGGTCGGTGGGCTGGGGCTGGGGCTGGGTGGGGCTGGTGCGGGCGTGGGCCAGCATGTCGGCAATAATGGCCGAGGCCCGCTGGCCCTGCTGGCTGATTTGCCGCAGGTTCTGCCGCAGGCCATCCATCATCGTTTGTTCCAGGCCGGGCTGGTGGTCCTGGCCATCCTGCTCAATCAGGCCCATGCTCACATCGGCAAACTTTTGCATAAAGGCCAGCGGGTTTTGTAGCTCGTGGGCAATTCCGGCCGACATCTCCCCCACAAACGCTCATTTCTCGGCGGCCACCAGCTGGGCCTGGGCCGTTCGCAGCTGGGGCAGGGCCTCGTACAGCTCGTTGCGCTGCGCCTCAATGGTGGCATTGCGCCGGTTCAGCAGCTGGTTGGTACGGCGGTGCTGGCGGTTGGCCCAGCCCAGCAGCAAGGCAATAATGAGGAAAACCACCAGCGCCACCAGCAACAACACGCGCTGGTAGCGAGCTTTTTGCAGGATGTATTTTTCGCGATTCAGCTCCTCGCGCTGCTGCTCGGCCAACGACAGCCGCTGGAGCTGGCGAAACTTCTCGGGCCCAAACAGGCTGTCCCGCGCCGCTGCGGCCAGGGTTTGGTAGCGGTAGGCGCTATCGGGCTGGTGCCGGGCCTGGTAGAGGCGGGCCAGCAGGCTGCTGGCATCCATCAGCGTGGCGCGGTAGGCCACCGGGGCGGCGCTACGCAGGGCCAGCCGGGCATACTGCAAGCTCGAATCGGGTTGCCCAAGCGTGTTGTAGAGCCGGGCCATGTGGTACTGCGTCACGGCCCGGTTGCGAAAATCGTTGGTGAAGGTTGTTTCGCGCAAAGTCCGCCGGTAGTAGCCAAAGGCCTCGGCACTGTGCCCCAGCCGCGCTTGCAGCACGCCCATTTTCTCGTAGCAGCTGCCTAGGTTGGTGAGCGAGCCCGCCACCCAGTGCGGCCGGTTCAGGCGGGTGTACTGGTCTTTCGATTGCTCGTAGTAGCGCAGGCCCTGCCGGTACTGGCGCAGGTCGAGGCTCACGTTGCCGAGCGAGTTCAGGCTGAAGGCTTCGCCTTCGGTATCATGGGTGACGCGGCCCAGTCGGCGCGCCGCCAGCAGGCAGGCCACGGCGCGGGGCAGCTCGCCCCGGTCGCGCAGGGCCGAGCCCAGCACGCCCAGCGCCCGCCCCCGCCCCCGACCGCCACTGCCACGCCCGCGCAGCAGCAGCAATACGAGCGCGACCGTTGGAACCATTACTTACTGGATGCCACCTGGCGGCGCACTCGTTTCAACCTCCAGCCCAACGCACTGCTTGTGAACGCCGTGCGCGACCGCCCCGCCGGCCGGGCGCTGGATGTGAACATGGGCGAGGGCCGCAATGCCCTGTACCTGGCCCAACTGGGCTGGCACGTCACGGGCATCGACCTTGCCGACCAGGCCCTCGCCTTTGCCCAACAGCGGGCGCAGCAG
>JAYULN010000137.1:0-5967 GCA_043763525.1 Hymenobacter sp. | reverse complement strand
CGGCCGGCTTTACCGACCACCTGTTTGCCGTGATGCCGCTGCTGAGCTACCGCTTCGCCCCGCGCATCCGCGACCTGAGCGAGACGAAGCTGTACGTGCCGCCGGGCTCCCCGGCGTACGAGGCCTTGCAGCCCCTGCTGGGCGGGCCTCAACGTGCGCCACACCTCGCCCACTGGGAGGAAATGCTGCGCCTGGCCACTTCCATCAAGCAGGGCACCGTGACGGCCTCGCTCATGCTGCGCAAGCTCGCCAGCTACCCACGCCAGAACGGGCTGGCCGTGGCCCTGCGCGAACTGGGCCGCATCGAGCGGAGCCTGTTCATCCTGGACTGGCTGCAAAGCGTGGACTTGCGCCGCCGCGTGCAGGTGGGGCTCAATAAAGGCGAAGCCCGCAACGCGCCGACCCGGGCCGTCTTCTTCCACCGGCTGGGCGAAATCCGGGACCGGGGCTTCGAGCAGCAGCGCTACCGGGCCAGTGGCCTGAATCTGCTCACGGCCGTCATCGTGTTGTGGAACACGGTGTACCTACAGCACGCCGTGCAGGCCCTGCGGGCCCGCGGCCAGCCCGTGGACGAAGTGCTGTTGCCCCATTTATCGCCGCTGGGCTGGGAGCACATCAACCTGACCGGGGACTATTCGTGGCGCACGAAACGCGCACCTGGCAAATTTCAGCCCCTACGGCCCCTTTCCAAACCTTAACGTGCTATTTATTCCGTTTTCTGAGAGCCCCCCATAAGCCACAAAAAAACACCCTCGCAACTCACGTTGCGGGGGTATTTTAGTTGCTTCAGCTACGAAAGCCGCTTACGGATTCGTCGACCACATGCCTGCCTCTTTGATAAAGATGCGACGGTTCAGTTTCAGCTGCGCCACCATGAATTCGGCCAAATCCTCCGGCTGCATCACCTTCTCGGGGTTACCGTCGGTGAGATGGTTGCCGATGGCCAGGGGCGTAGCCACGGTGCTGGGCGTGAGGACCGACACGCGGATGTTGTGCTTACGTACCTCCTGCATCAGCGCCTCGGTGAGGCCCATAATGGCGAATTTGGAGGCGCTGTAGGCGCTGCTGCCGGCGGCGGCCCGCAGCCCCGAGGTCGAGGAAATGTTGATGATGTCGCCGGTCTGGCGCTCTATCATCTGGGACAGCGCGGCGCGGGTCACGTAGTAGGTACCCATCAGATTCACCTGAATAATGTGCTCCCACTGCGCGGGCTCCATCTCCAGAAACTTGGCGAAGCTGCCGATGCCGGCATTGTTGATGAGGATGTCAATCGGGCCGAGCTGCTGCTGCACTTGGGCCACGGCGGCTTCTACGGCGGCGCGGTCGGCCACATCGGCCACTACGGAAGCGGTTTTCACGCCATAAGCGGCAATCTCGGTGGCCAGGGATTGCAAGTCGGCTTCGGTGCGGGCCAGCAGGCCCACGTGTACGCCTTCGGCGGCCAGGGCCACGGCCACGGCGCGGCCGATGCCTTTGCCCGCGCCGGTAACGAGGGCGATTTTTCCTTGGAGGGATTCCATGTAGTGCGGTTCGGATTGTGAGGGGGTAAAACCGGGGCGCGGGCGAAAGGTTGGGTCGCCCTCCGCGTACGCCTCATCCCCTGCCCCCCACGCCATGCTACATCCCGTGCAAATGCTTGGTGAAGTCCCCATACATCACCCAATCCTCCATGCGGTGGCGGTAAGGCGCTACTTTGCCGCGCAGGTATTTCTCAATCATCAGGCCGGCGGCGGGGGCGGCGCTGGTACCGCCGAAACCACTGTTTTCGATGAAAACGGCGATGGCTATTTTGGGGTCGTTGGCGGGCGCGAAGGCCGCGAACGTGGCGTGGTCGTAGCCGTGAGGGTTTTGCACGGTGCCAGTTTTGCCAGCCACCGAAATGCCGTATTGCGATAGCGAAGCCAGGTTACCGGTGCCGCCGTTGCCGTCCACCACCATCTGCATGCCGGGGATGATGTACTTGAAAAGCGTGGTGTCAACGGCCGTGTAGTGCTTCTGCTGGAACTCGGGCAGCGGGCCGCCGTTGCCGATGCCGCGCACGAAATGCGGCGTGTAGTACCAGCCCCGGTTGGCAATGGTGGCCAGCACATTGGCCATTTGCAGGCCCGTAATGCCGATTTCACCCTGCCCGATGCTGAGCGAATACACCGTTTTGAAGTTCCAGTGGTGGTAGCCGCGCAGCTTATCATAGAAATCGGGCGAAGGAATGAGGCCGCGTTTTTCCTGCGACATGTCCACGCCCAGCTTCTCGCCCAGGCCGAAGGATTTCACCATTTTCTGCCACTGGCCCAGGCCCAGGCGGGCATCCTCAAACTTGTTGGGCGACTGCCCGCGCACCACTGCCGCCCGCAACACCTGATAGAAATACGGATTGCAGCTGTTTTTGATGGCCAGGCTCACGTTGGCCGGGTACTCGTGGCGGTGGGTGCAGCGCACCAGTTTCTGGTTGCATTCGAAACCCGTGCCGGGCGTGACGACGTGCAATTGCAGCGCCACCAGCTCATTCACCAGCTTAAACACCGAGCCGGGCGGATAGGTCGCCATCAGCGGGCGGTCGAACAGGGGCCGGTCGGGGTTGTTGAGCAGGGCCATGTAGCGGTTGCCCGAGCCTTTGCCCGTGAGCTGCTGCGGGTCGTAGTTCGGCACCGACACGAAGGCCAGGATTTCGCCCGTCTTGGGGTCGATGGCCACAATGGAGCCGCGCCGGCCGGCCAGCAGCTTCTCGCCATAGGCCTGCAGTTCAGCATCAATGCTCAGGTGCAAGTCCTGCCCGGCCACCGAAAGCGTATCGAACTCGCCGCCCCTAAATTTGCCTTTCTCGATGCCGCGCACGTTCACCATTTTGTACTGCACGCCGCGCCGGCCCATTAGTGTTTGCTCGTAATACGCCTCCAGGCCCGAAATTCCGATGTTTTCGCCGGAGCGGTACTTGGCGTACTTCGGCTTTTCGAGAAACGCCGGCGTGATGGCCCCCACGTAGCCCAGGGCGTGGGCCAGGTTGGGCGTGCGGTAGGCCCGCGCCATGCGGGCCTGGGTATGGAAGCCCGGAAAATCATTCAACTTGTCCTCAATGGCGGCTAGGTCGCGCGTGGTCAGGTTCTGCACCAGCGGCGACGGCTTGTTACGCGAATACTTGCGAGCCGCCCGCAGGCCGTTGCGCAGGTCCACCAGCTGAATTTGCAGCAGCTCGCAAAACCGAGCCGAGTCGAG
The DNA here is from genome assembly GCA_043763525.1 of Hymenobacter sp. Lineage (GTDB taxonomy): Bacteria > Bacteroidota > Bacteroidia > Cytophagales > Hymenobacteraceae > Hymenobacter. The sequence goes on along the minus strand of JAYULN010000137.1, from coordinate 2,757 downwards.
CTGCTTCACTTCGCGGGGTACCACCACCAGGTCGTACACGGGCGTGTTCTGCACCAGCAGCTGGTCCTTGCGGTCGTAGATGAGGCCGCGATAGGGAGTTTGCACCAGGCGTTGCAGGGTGTTTTTATCGGCCGCCAGCTTGTAGGTGCCGTCCAGTACCTGCATAAAAAACAAGCGGGTGAGGAAAATGAGCACCACCACCAGAAAGATGCCTTGCACCACGTATTTGCGGCCTTCCAGGTATTGCATCTTGATTCAGAATAATTTATTGGACCGTCATGCTGAGCGTAGCCGAAGCATCTCGCGTGTGGCAGTAATTCAAGCTATTGATTAGTGACAGGGCAGCACGCGAGATGCTTCGGCAAGCGGACGCCAGATGAGCATGACGGTCTGATTGCACATTAAAGAAACTACTGCCGGCCGCGCCGCACCGGGAAAAACAATAGCTGAATAATCAACAACGCCACAACGGTGAATAGTGCACTCACCAGTAATTTCCCCAGCGTAATACCGAAATGACGGAAACTACCCAGCTCCAGCAGGAAAAAGGCCGCGTGGTGCAGCAGCACCAGCAGCAGCAAATACACGCCAAACCACTGCCAGCCCATTTGATGCACGTTCACGGTGTCGCCGCTGTCGTAGCCGTCGCGCGGGGTGAGCAGGCGCAGCACCCACGGCCGCGAAAAGCCCAGCACCGCCGCCGCCGCCGCGTGCAGCCCCCCGGTGTCGTAAAAAATATCCATCGTGAGGCCCATCGCAAAGCTTAGCAGCAGCTGCACCACAATGGGCGTGGCAATGGGCAAAAACAGCAAAAAGCCCAGGTACAAAAAGCACCAGCCCAAATCGAACAGCACCAGCCGGCTGATGAGCAGCACATGCACCCCAGCGTACAGCACGAAGCGGAACAGCTGAATCAGAATAGTCCGTAATCCACTCATGGGCGGGCTCCTCCCGGCTTTAGGCCCGTGCGGGCTTCCACGGTGTCGCGCTCGGCCTGGGGCCGGCTTGTCACCACGTACACGTAGGTTAGGTTGGCGAAATTGATGCCCAGGCGCACCCGCACCGTCCAGAAATTCTTGTCGGGCTCCTTCACAAACGAGTCGACGGTGCCAATAAAAATACCCTCCGGAAATACCGCGTTGTAGCCCGAGGTTACGATGGTGTCACCCTTCACCAGCTTGGTTTCGCGCAGCACGTTGTCGAGCAGCGCGTGGGTGGGGTCGTCGCCCTGCCAGCGAATGGTGCCAAACGTGCCATCGCGCTTGATTTTGGAAGCAATGCTGGTTTTGGAGTGCAGCAGGCTGGTCACGGTGGCGTAGTGCTCGCTCACTACTTTCACCCGACCCACCACGCCGCCGGCGGCCACCACGCCCAGGCCGGGCAGTACGCCGTTGGCGCTGCCCACGTTCAGGGTGAGGTAGTTGTCCACATTATGCAGCATATTGTTGACAACCCGGGCCGGAACAAGTGGATAACTCGGGTCGCGGGCCGGCAAGCGCTGCTGGCCCAGCAGCAAAGTATCGGGCCGGGTGGCCGGCCGCCGGTAGCGGACGCGCCTGAGCGAGTCGGTGCGGGCCGGAGGCAGCGCCACCGAATCGGCCTCGCGGCGCGTACTATCGGCGGGGTATAGCTGCTGGCGCAAGGCCGCGTTTTCGGCCGCCAGCTGCTGGTTCATTTCGGCCAGGTGGAAATAGTCGGTCACCTGTGTGCGGCGGGCCAGCACCTGGCCCGCGTAGGAATTAGCCGAATTAAAAAACGCCGCCCGCTGATACGAATTGTTGGCAACAAACAGGTACAGGCTAATCATTTCCAATAAGCCAAATACCAGCGCCCCGCGAAAGCGAAATAGGAAAATAAATAAATTCCGCACGGGGATATTTAATTAGGAATGAAGAATGAGGAATGAAGAATTACCTGTCAGCAATTCTTCATTCCTCATTCTTCATTCTTCATTCAATTTAAGTAAGAAGCACGCCTTTGTAAGCCTGAATATCCTTGATAGCCTTGCCCGTGCCGCGCACCACGGCACGCAGCGGGTCTTCGGCAATGTGAATGGGGAGCTTGGTTTTGGCGGCCAGGCGCTTGTCGAGGCCGCGCAGCAGGGCTCCGCCGCCGGTGAGGTGAATGCCGTTTTCATAAATATCAGCCGACAATTCAGGCGGCGATATTTCGAGGGCTTTCAGCACGGCTTCTTCAATTTTAGCCACCGACTTATCGAGGGCAATGGCAATTTCCGAGAAGGTAACTTTAATTACTTTCGGAATGCCGGTCATCAGGTCGCGGCCGCGCACTTCGTGGTCGGGCGGGGGCATATCGAGTTCGGTGAGGGCCGCGCCGACTTCGATTTTGATGCGCTCAGCCGAACGCTCGCCGATGAGCAGGTTGTGCTGCCGACGCATGTAGTCGAGGATGTCCTGGTTGAACACGTCGCCGGCCGTTTTGATGGATTGGTCGCACACGATGCCCGACAGGGCAATGACGGCAATTTCGGTGGTGCCGCCCCCGATGTCGATAATCATCGAGCCCACGGGTTGCTGCACGTCGATGCCGATGCCAATGGCGGCGGCCATGGGCTCCTGAATCATCCAGACTTCCTTGGCCCCGGCGTGCTCGGCCGAGTCGCGCACGGCGCGTTTCTCCACTTCGGTAATGCCCGACGGGATGCAGATAACCATGCGGTGCGAGGGCTGAAACAGCCGGTTGCGCGTGTCAATCATCTTAATCATGCCCTTAATCATTTCCTCGGCGGCATGGAAA
>JAYULN010000136.1:0-2424 GCA_043763525.1 Hymenobacter sp. | reverse complement strand
ATGCCTACCGCACCCGCTATCCTTCGATGCTTGTGGAGACACCGCAGATGTGCTGGCTGCTTCAGCCACTATCCCAACTAATGAGGAAATGCCCCGCCTGCCAAACGCCGCGCCACCTTCGCCGAGAAAAAGGAGTACGAGCAGCTCGAAAAAGCCATGGCGACGCTGGAAACCGAGAAGGAGGAAATCATCAATAAGCTGAATGATGGTAACGGCTCGCCACAAGATTTCGCAGCCTGGGGGGCGCGGTTGGCAGCCATTGAAAAAGAGCTGGGCGAGAAGGAAGAGCGGTGGCTGGAGTTAGCCGAGCTGGGGTAATTACCCGGTTCCATTTACTTGAAAAAGGACGCTGCGAATAAATTGCAGCGTCCTTTTTATTTGGTTTAAATGGCAATGTATTATTTCACTTCAACAGTAATCATATTACTGTATTTGATGAATCCGTCATTTGTAATAGGAATCTGATGCCAACCTAAACCAGGTTCATATCGCCAAAACCCGCTTTCCTCCGGTACGCTTGAAGGGTACAACACTGTTCCTGATGGTATATATCGAGCAAGAGGCCGTTTGTAATTAAAATTGTCAGAGTAGCTGTTGTAAGCTTCCCCCCAAAGTAAGCCAGTCAAAAGTAGAGAGAAGTAGTAACTTTTCACTTCTTCTATTTTTGACTGTTCATGAAAAAAAGCCGATTCAGCGAAGCCCAGATACTGGGTGTTTTGCGCCAACAAGACCAGGGCCAGACGGTGGTGCAGATTTGCCGGAAGCACGGGATTAGTGAGCCCACCTTTTACGCGTGGAAAAGCAAGTTTGGAGGCATGAGCGTGAGCGAGTTACAGCGCCTCAAGCACCTGGAAGACGAAAACCGTCGCCTCAAACAGCTCGTGGCCGACCTGAGCCTGGAAAACCAAGTAGTCAAGGAGGTGTTGCGAAAAAAGTAGTCACCCCCACAGCCCGGCGGCAAGCGGCCCACTACGCGTGTGAGCGGGGGCTGAGCCAACGCCAGGCGTGTGTGCTCGTGGGCCTGGCCCGCGGCAGCTACGCCCCGCCACCGGGTGGGGGCCGTGGGGGAATTCAGCCGGCTGATGCCGCGGTAGTGGCCCGCTTACAAGCGCTGGTCCAGCGCCACCGGGGCTGGGGGTTTTGGAAATACTACTACCGCCTGCGCAAGCTGGGTGTACTCGTCAATCACAAGCGTTTATGGCGTATCTATCAGCAAATGAGCCTACAGCTTGGCAAACGCCGGAAAAAGAAACGCCTGCCCGAACGCGTCAAACGCCCCTTGGAAGTACCCGCGCAGCCGAACCAGTGCTGGTCATTGGACTTCATGAGCGATGCGCTCACCGATGGCCGTCGCTTCCGCACCCTGAACGTGGTCGAGGACTGGAACCGGGAAGTGCTCGGCATCGAGGTGGGTTTTTCGCTGCCCGCCACGCGGGTCGTGGCCCTGCTCGCGCAGTTGGTCAGCCGCCACGGCGTACCGGCCCGCATCCGGGTCGACAACGGCCCCGAACTTATCAGCCAGTTGCTCCAGACCTGGTGTCAGGGCCAGGGAATTGACCTGCACTGGATTCAGCCGGCGAGTCCGACGCAAAACGCCTACATGGAACGCTTTAACGGCTCGTTTCGCCGGGAGCTACTTAACGCCACCCTCTTTACCAGCCTGCGCCAGGTGCGCGAACAATGCCAGCTGTGGCAACACGATTACAACCACTTGCGGCCCCATGAGGCCCTCAACTTCTTAACCCCCATTGAGTTTCGACAAGCTGCCTGACCTCTACTTTTAACTGGCTCACTTTGAAGGGGAGCTTACATAGCCGAATTCAAGTGCGATATAAAACCCTTCTGTCGGCACGGTAATACTACAGTCTCTAAAATCAATCGTATTCCATCCTTCTGTTTCCCCAGAACTCACGAACATATTTTCGGTCAGCAAGTCGCTACAAGGCGGATGCATAGCCCCGGAAGCCTTGTAAACCCGAACGCGAATATTCTTGCTTCGGAAGGCCCGACTGCCCTAGATAAATGGATACACTTCGAATCTTTTTTACTTGCTTCGATTCCGGGCTCTTAATAAAAAAAGCATCCTGACTACCGTAATAGCCATATGGAAGTTTAGCGATTTCAACCGGCTTCGGCTGAAATAAAGGCTTCCGTACTAATTCTACAGTCAGTCTCCCGGACTTCTTAACATTGACAAGCAATGTAGAAGGACAGTGAAGCTGTTTAGAAAGTCGGTCGGCGGTCGATTTTTCGCAAAAAGATGATGAGGAAGGCGATGCAATGCCAGGCGAGCCAGTTGCCGACGCTGGTTTCGTAGCGCACGAGTAAGGTTTTGAAGCCGTCGAGCCAGGCGTTGGCATGTTCGACGACCACGCGGCGGCGATAAAGTTGGGGGTCGAACCCGGTATCGTCGTCGGTCTGCCA
>JAYULN010000135.1:0-2428 GCA_043763525.1 Hymenobacter sp. | reverse complement strand
CGAACATAAGTATTCGGCAGTCAGACCCAATGTTAAATCTTGATTGACAGCAGATTGAGGTCTGACTACTGACTACTTAATACTGGCTACCTACTTAGAGGGCATTTCGCGCTCAATACGCAAAAGCGTGGCGGCATGCGTGTCTATATACAGGCTACCGCTCGCAACTCCATCGCCGGCTACTCGGGGCGCAAAATCAATTATGGCCAGCTCACGGCCCGACTCCCGCTGCATTTCGCGTAGCACAAATCGGAATCGGTTCGTAGCGTCGGGTCCCAGCGGAAGGGCCGTGCGGTTGCCGGGCAATACAAATAGCGGTACCAGCCGGGTATAAATCGAAAAGTTATTCATCGCCATTATCCCCGGCGTAAAGGCGTAGCGAGCCTCGCCCAATACCCAACTGGGCATGTTGCGCCCTAGCAGCTTCACATCGTAGAAAGCATCGAAAAACTCGCGATAGCGGCCGTTTTCGCGGGTCTTTTGGCGATAAAAAGCGCGTCCATACTGCACGTCGTTTTGGTGGCGCACTAACTTAGCGTAGCAGCGGCGCACTAGTGCCTCAGCCTCATCAGTGGCACGCACAGTTACTTCGGGCAATTGCACGGTACTAGCACGCAATACAACAGGAATTGGTAGTGGCCCGGCCACAGCCACCGCAATGGTCATGCGCTCATAGCCAATACTAAGCACGGTGAGTTGCTGCGGCAGCGTGGGCAGCTTGAGGCGAAATTCGCCCACCTCGTTGCTAGCCGTGCCGGTGCTACCATCGGCTAGGGCAACGCTAGCAAACGGAACTGGCTGTTGGTGCTCATCAAGCAGCCGGCCCGATACAAAAATCTGAGCATGACTGACTATTGCCACCAGCATCAATCCCACTAGGAAAAATGTACGCATGGGCCAAATATAAGGCCCTGTACGCAGCCACGAGCCACAGCCGTTTCGACATTCGTGCGCATTCGGTTGCTGCAAGGGGGAGGACTTGTTCCCGCCCGTCATTGAACGGAGTTGGGCGGCCGGCGCAAACGGTGGGCGGGGGCAAGCTAGGCCCCTACGTTCACTGCCCCCCAAACCGCGCCAACCGTTACTCCGCTACCTTGTTCAGGCGCTGGGCCTGCTCGTCGCTCACGTGGCCCCGTGCCACCAAAAAGCCGCGCACCGTGCGGAAAGCCTCCGCATCAAGGCCCGATTTGGGGTGGGTGAGGGCCGCGTTCAGCAGCATTTCCTTGTCCTCTTCCACGTGCTTGCTCAGGCCGAGGAAGGCGGGCAGGTTGCTTTCGACGGAGAAGCGCAGGAAGCGGATTTCGGGGTTTTGCGGGGCCAGGCCCACGGCTTGCTCGAAAGTACGGGCGGCGTCCTGCACGTAGGTCAGCTTGTTGAACATCGACGCATCGCGCGCCCGAATAGCCTCAGAGGCAGCTTTATACCCCAGCACCAGCGCATCGTTATCCTGATAATCGGCCAGCAGCTTGTAGAATTTTTCGCCGGCCGTTTTATCGGCGGCGGCCAGCTCGTAGTGGCGGCGCAGGGTGGCGGGGTGGTAAGGTGAAGACGACACGTTTTTCTTAACAGGGGTGGATGTGGTGGGCAGCAGCCGGGTAATCGATGGAGCAGCGACAGGAGCGCGACGCAACCGGGCGAGGCTGCCCGCCGGCCTTCCGCCCACACGCAAACCGGCCGCCGGAGTAACGGACCAGGCGCTTACAATAACGGATAAAAGCAGAAAACCGGAAATCTTCATATCGGCAAAACTACGTCGCATGGTAGCAACTCAGATTGCTCCAGGCAAAAGCCGTGCTCGAAATTTGCCTCAGATGCGCGACAACCGGTAGCGGAAGTACGAGCCCAGCAACAGCAGCAGCTTGGTGTTGTCGGGCACGCGTACCCGCTCGCCCAGAATGCGGGCGGCCGGCAATTGCTTTATCTTATAAAATAGCTTGAGGTAGTACACGTAGGCCAGGTACACGCCCAGGCGGGCCGAGCGCGGCAGCTGCTGAATGCCCACGTAGGCCGCCTCAAAATCGGCTTTGATGTCGGCCTCAATCTCCCGCTTGGTGGCATCGTTAAAGCGCTGATACACCACGCCGGGGAAGTACACGCGGCCCCGGTCCTCGTAATCGGACCGGATATCGCGCAGAAAATTCACCTTCTGAAACGCCGAGCCCAGCCGCCGGGCCGGCTCGCGCAGCCGCTCGAACATGGCCGCGTCGCCATCGCAGAAAATGCGCAGGCACATCAGCCCCACCACTTCGGCCGAGCCGTAGATATATTCCTGGTAAAGGCCGGGGTGGTAGTTCTGGTCCTCCAAATCGAGGGCCATGCTGTGCAGAAAGGCCTCGATAAACGCACGGTCGATGCCGTAGCGGCGCACCACGTGCTGAAACGCGTGCAGCACCGGATTGAAGCTCAGGCCGGTATCGAGCGCCTCGTA
>JAYULN010000134.1:0-14599 GCA_043763525.1 Hymenobacter sp. | reverse complement strand
AAGTGCCGAGCCATTAGCTTTTAGCGGATAGCCGTTAGCCTTTTTGTTTACTATCAAGCAGTTGCACCAAACGCATTAGCTGATTAATTATGGGCAGGCACTTAAATGGTCGTTTAAGAAACGTACCGTTTAGGGAAAGGAGCGTTACTTGCTTCCGTCCCACATAGCAGGGTCGAAGCAGTGAGCCTTGTAGAAGGCCGTCTCGCTCTCCGTAATGTAGCATTTGATTTCGGGGACGGTAACGTCTTGCTCCTGCCAAGCTTCGGTCTGCGGGGCGATAAACCCAGCGGTGAGCTCAGGCGTGATGGGCTGTTCATCACCGCGGAAATGCACGCCTTGCCAAAAGGCCACGTACCCCAGCTCCTGCAGCGTGGTCAGACCCTGGCGCAGCTGCTCGTGCATTTCGGACACGGACAACTCCGGTTGGCGTTGCTGAAAGACGGAGGCCAATTCCCAGATGGTCTCGTAATCTTCGTACGCTTCGTCGAGAATCCAGCAGAGGGTACGGGAAAGGAGCAGGCTCATAACCATCGAATAAAGGTCCTGGCAAGGTAAGTCCAAGCCCAGATACCTCAGTTCAGGAAAACAGTCCAAAGGGAGACGCGCTTCGTTCAGCTGGAGGAGCGAATAGAAGGAAGGTAACCCGGCGGTTGTTGCCCATCGCTAAGTGTGCCCCTCCGGGTGGTCGAAGAAGTCGCCGCCCCGGTGGTCGTCGTGCGCGAGGTCGTGAGCGAGCCGGTGGCCAACGCCCCGCAGGAGGAAGTAGCCGCAACCGTAACCGTCCGGGTGCTGCCCCGCCCCGTGGTGTCCCAGCCGCGCAGCACGGCTCCCCGCCGCACCCCCCAGCGCCCGGCCACGCCGAGCGGGCAAATGGGGCTCTTTGAAAGCCTGTTTGCCGAGGCCCCCGCGCTGCTGGAGGCCGCGTAGGGTGGCCGGGTTTGTGCGTAGGTTTGTGCGCCGATACGAACGCTACCCCCCTAGTTTCTTTCCCCGCTGCCTTCCCGCCAGGGGGGGGGGGTAAAACGGAATAATTTAAGGCAGACTTGAAATATTGCCAAAATCCAACAATACCGGCCGGGGCCAAGTCAGTCGATACGCACGGGCCGTGCCTAACTATTCCTATCTTCGTCGGGTTAGCAGGTGTTTTGTCAGTATTTTAGAATTGAAACGCCTTTTTTAACTTGGGCCGTTGCCTGCTCTTTTTCCTGCCAAAACTTGCACAAAAGCCTTATTCCACTTTTTCCCTGCCGTCCCATGACTGATTTTCCTTCCCTCCGCCGCGCACTGAGCCTGGTTGGCTGCGCGTTGTTACTAAGCTTGGGCACGGTGCAGGCGCAAGTGGCCAAGCTGGTGCCCGTATTCGCCACCGAGCCCGACACGTTGCGGGCCGATTTGCACCATGTGCTGGACACGTCCTTGCGCGGGCAGAATAAGAAAATCCAAGGCTATAAAGTAGTGCTGGGAGGTTGAAAAAGAAGTATACCGCTCTGTTCAGCAAAACGGTGATTTAATAAGACAGAGGTCCTTTTACATGCTGTAAACGACCGTTCACAGCATGTAAATGTGAAATTGTAGTTGCATTTCAAATCGGACTGTATGCGAATTTAGCTTACAGAGTTGCTTACGCCACGGCCAGCGCCAGCAGCAGCCCGGCCAGCGTGGCCCCCAGCTTGGGCCAGTTGAGGCGGTGTTCGGGGCTGGTTTCAAACAAGATGGTGGTGGAAACGTGCAGGAAATTGCCGGCCACCAGGCCCAGCAGCGCTGCGTATAGCCCGCTGCTGAGCAGCTGCGAAAGCACCACGTAGTTGCTCACGATAATGCCCACCGGCGAGGCCAGCGCGAAAATGAGCAGGCCCGGCCATACCCGCCGGAATGAGCCCAGCCGCAGGCGCAGCAGCGTGGCCAGCGCAAAGGCGGCCGGCATGTGATGCAGGGCCACGCCCACCACAATGGCGTAGAAGTTCTGGCTGATTTGGCCCACCTCCGGGGTATGCACCAGAATGCTGCCCTCCAGGAAAGAATGCACCACCAGCGCCCCCAGCAGCAGAAATGGCACCCGGCCGGGTGCATCGTGCGGGCTGTGGGCCGCCTCGTGGTGAACGTGCCCGTGCTCCACGCCCTGCGACAGCACCTCAAGCAGCAGCTGCCCAAAAAAACCAGCCAGCACCCAGTAGCCCACCCGGGCCGAATGGCCGGGCAGCAGCTGCAGCGCCTCGGGCAGGATATGCGTGACCGTGAGCGTGAACAAGTACGCGCCGCTGAAGGCCAGCAGCGGCTTCAGCCACTGGCTGCCCCGCGCCACCGGCACCCAGGCCGCTGCCGCGCCCGCGCCCAACACCGTGAGCAGCAGCAGGAAAATAGCAAATGCCATGCGCGATAGAATGAGGAATGAGGAATTGAAGAAGGAGGAATTACGCGAGAAGCAATTCCTCCTTCTTCAATTCCTCATTCAAAAAGACGCAAAGCGGCAGCCTTGCACCCGCCATTTGGCGGGCAAAGCTGCCACCCAAGCAACAAAAGTGCGGGTACTATGGAACCCTAGCGCTGAATTTGGTGGCCGTTGGCAGCCGTATCGGCCTGGCCCGATTTGCCGGCATCATTCAGCTGGCCGCGCTTGCGCATGCCTTCCTCGGCATTGGCCGAAATGGCCGACTCGGCCGACGGGACCTTGGTCGTCTTTTTGCCTGTGGCTTCGGCCTCAGCGGCTTGTATCAGCGGTGAATTCGCGTTTTCGATGGAGCCGTTGGGCACCGAGTGGTCGAAGTTTTCGGTAGCCCGGGTGCCGGGGGCAACGATGTCGGTCGATACTTTTTCGTCGGGCCGCCAGTCGGAAGGCTCGGCGCTGCAAGAAGCCAGGGCAACGGTGGCAAGTGCCAGCAACAGCGTGTGGGTCAATTTCATCAGGTAAAAAAATTAGCAGGTAATAAGTTCAGGGTAAGCGGGCCTTGCCAAACGGCGGCCCGCCTTAAACGGTTGCGGCCCCGGCTTCGGCGGGCAACAGGTTTTTGCGGCGCAGCAGGGCTTCAAACAGCTTCACATCGTTGGGCGAGTTGAAGATGCGCAGGGGCAAATGTAAAAACACCGGCACATCGAAGGTGCGCGCCAGCCACAAGCGCCACGCGGCCATGCCCTCGGGCGGCACGCCGGGCTTGAGATAGAGCAGGTAGGCATCGGTGTCGCGGCGGGCGCGGCCAATCATGTCCCAGGTCAGCTGCATGGCTTTTTCGGGGCCCACGCGCAGCAGCAGCTGCTTCTGGTCCATCTCAAAGTTCATGCGCTCAAACAGGGGTTTGCTCTGCTCCATCTGGGTCACGCCCGTTACCTGCGCCGAGCGAAACAGCACGAATAGCAGCGTGAGCACCACGGATAGGGCCAGCCACCACCACGAATGCACAAAAATGGCCGGCAGCAGCCCGAGGGCAAACGGAATCAGGGCATACACCCAGTCCTTCTTCCACACCTCGGCCATGGCCAGGCGGGTGTAGGTATTGGTGTCGAACTGCGTTTTTTTGGTGCGAATGGCCAGCGGCGATGCCTGCTGCGCCTGGCGGAAGCCGCCGCCTCCGCCCCGTTGGTTGGGTTGGTTCATTGGGTTGTTGAGATAATATAGAACGTCATGCTGAGCTTGCCGAAGCATCTCTACCGCTTCGTTGCAGATAGAAATTATTTACTCTTGCGGTAGAGATGCTTCGGCAAGCTCAGCATGACGTTCCGGGTAAAGTTACCCATTGGTTAATATGCTTTTAAACTCAAATCCAGGCTCTTGACGGAGTGGGTGAGGGCTCCCACCGAAATGTAGTCGACCCCGGTGCGGGCTACTTCGGCGATGGTTTGCTCGGTGATGCCGCCACTGGCCTCGGTGGGGAAACGGCCGGCGATGATGGCCACGGCCTCGGTGAGCAGTTCAGGGCTCATGTTGTCGAGCATGATGCGGGTAATGCCGCCGGCATCCAGCGCCTGCTGCACCTCGTCGAGGGTGCGGGTTTCGATTTCGATGGGCAGCTGCCGGCCGGTTTGGGCCAGGTAGGCGTGGGTGGCGGCAATGGCCTGGGCCACGCCCCCGGCATAGTCGACGTGGTTATCCTTGAGAATAATCATGTCGAACAGCCCGTACCGGTGGTTCACCCCGCCGCCGATGAGCACGGCCCACTTCTCGCAGATGCGAAAGTTGGGCGTGGTCTTACGGGTGTCGAGCAGCTTGGCCTTGGTACCGGCCAGCAGCGTGTTGAGGTGGGCGGTGTAGGTAGCAATGCCGCTCATGCGCTGCATGCAGTTGAGCACCAGCCGCTCGGCCGTGAGGATGCTGCGGGCAGGGCCTTCCACGGTGAAGGCGATGTCGCCGTGTTTCACGGGCGTGCCGTCGGCCAGCAGCGGCGTAACCGTCAGGGCGGGGTCTACTTCCTTGAAGATGAGCGGGGCCAGGGCCATGCCGGCCAATATGCCTTCGCCCTTCACCAGCAGGTGGGCGCGGTTGCGGGCTGCGGCCGGAATGGCGGCCAAGGCCGAATGGTCGCCGTCGCCCACGTCCTCGGCCAGGGCCGTGCGGATGAAGGTGGTGAGGGCTGCGGGCGTGAGGTAGGCAGGGGTGGGGGTTTGCACGGCGCAAAGGTACGGCCCGTGCGGCGGCGGATAAAACCAAACCGCGCAGCTGTTATCTGTCATGCTGACGAAGGAAGCATCCTGTCACGCCGCAACGACTCGTTCAGCGGCGAGAAGATGCTTCCTTCGTCAGCATGACAGACACCCACAAAAAAACGCTCCGGTCTTTGCAGGCCGGGGCGTTAAGAAATTGGAGTTGGAAGTTATTCTTTCGTGAAATCCAGCGTGTCAATCATCGGGGTACCGCGCGAGGGCTTAAGCTTGACGTATACCCGGTAGGTGCCGGTGCGGCCGGCGTAGCGGCCGATGGCGTACTGAATGCCTTCCTTGCTTTCGCCCTGGTGAATGAATTCGAAGCTGCTGGGCGTGTTTTTGGCAAAAAAGTCTTTGATAACGATTTCGGCTTGGGTGGCGTTGTAGCCCTGCTTGTCGCCATCGAAACCGACTTCGACCGTAGGGGCTAGGTATTGCGACAGCTCGCGGGAAGAGCCATTGCGCAGGGCCGAGCGCACGGCCCCGAGGTTGTCTGACTGCGCGCGGGCCGCGCTGGTCCCCACCAGGAATAGCCAGCTTAAAAATAGGGCCCTAAAAAAATAGCGTTTCATTATCGGAGTAATAAGTGCGTCATCCGCGGCGGGTTAAAAGCTAAAATGGTGCCAGTAAGTTAAAAAACCTGGGAAGCGCCGGTAAACATAGCGCAAACCCGGCCAATTAAGCTGGGCTGCAAAGGTAGCCGCTGTCAACCCATGGCGCGGGGCCGCCGTATCTTTGCAGCATGAGTAAGCAGGTTTTATTGGTGATTCTTGATGGCTGGGGGATTCCCCAGAACACGGCAGTTTCGGCGGTGGATGCGGCTAATACGCCCTTCTATCACGAGCTGTTGCAACGCTTTCCGCACAGCACCTTGCAGGCTTCGGGCAAGGCTGTGGGGCTGCCCGAGGGCCAGATGGGCAACTCGGAAGTGGGCCACATGAACATTGGTGCCGGCCGCGTGGTGAACCAGGAGCTGGTGCGCATCGGCAAATCCATTCGCGAGCGCAAGCTGGGCCAGATGCCCGCGCTGGTGAAGGCCTTTGAGTATGCCATTGCCAACGACAAGCCCCTGCACCTTATCGGGCTGCTGAGCGACGGCGGCGTGCACTCGCACATCGACCATGTAAAAGCCCTGTGTACCATTGCCCACGAGGCCGGCGTGCGGCGCGTGTTCGTGCATGCTTTCACCGATGGCCGCGACACCGACCCCAAAAGCGGCGTGCGCTACCTGAACGAGCTGGAAGAATCGATGGTGCGCAGCGGGGCTAAAATCGCCTCGGTGGTGGGCCGCTACTACGCCATGGACCGCGACCGCCGCTGGGAACGGGTGAAGGTGGCCTACGACCTGCTGGTGCATGGCGTGGGCACGCCCTCGCAAAACCTGATTCAAACCATCCAGGAACAGTACAAAGAGGGCGTGACGGACGAGTTTCTGAAGCCGATTGTGAAAACCGGGGCCGATGGCCAGCCGCTGGCCACCATCGAGGAAGGTGACGTGGTGCTGTGCTTCAACTTTCGCACCGACCGGGGCCGCGAAATCACGGAGGCGCTCACGCAGCAGGATTTTCACGCCTTCCAGATGACGCGGCTGAACAACCTGCACTACCTCACGCTGACCAATTACGACGACACGTTTGTGGGCGTAACGCCGGTATTCGAGAAGGACAACCTCAACAATACGTTGGGTGAGGTGCTGGCCACGCACGGCAAAACCCAGATTCGGATTGCCGAAACGGAAAAGTACCCGCACGTTACCTTCTTCTTTTCGGGGGGGCGCGAAAACGAGTTTGAAGGCGAGCGGCGCATTATGTGCCCGTCGCCCAAAGTGGCGACCTACGACCTACAACCCGAGATGAGCGCCGCCGACCTGCGCGACGCGCTGGTACCCGAGCTGCAAGCCCGGGCGGCCGACTTTGTGGTGCTGAACTTTGCCAACCCCGACATGGTGGGCCACACCGGCGTGTTCGAGGCCGTGGTGAAGGCCGTGGAAACCACTGATGCCTGCGCCCGCGCCGTGGTAGAGGCCGCCCTGGCGGCTGGCTACGCCAGCATCATCATCGCCGACCACGGCAACGCCGAATTCATGCGCAACGCCGACGGCTCGCCCAATACGGCGCACACCACCAACCTGGTGCCCTGCATTCTGGCCGATAACGACTACCACGGCACCCTGGCCGATGGCAAGCTCGGCGACCTGGCCCCCACCATTCTGGAGCTGATGGGCGTGCCCCAACCCGCCGAAATGACGGGCCAAAGCCTGTTGCGCAGCAACGCTACGACTGTTCCGAATGCGTAAGGCCGGAGCTGCGGGGTGGGGGAGGCTGCTGATAGGGGCCGGGCTGCTGGCTGGTTGCGGCGATGCCGCCCCGGCCGCGCCCGCCGCCCGCCGCCCGCTCTACTTTGATGTGAAAGGCTTGCTGAACCAGCAGGTAGCCCAACTGGCCCAGCGCCAAGCGGCCGTAACCAAGCGCGTGAGCCTGCGCGGCAATGCCCCGGAAACCGTGCGCGTGCCCGCCGTGAAATGGGCCGATGAGCTTCAGATTTTCTTCCAGGCCGACATCAACAAAGCCGCCCTGCGCGGGGCCTACACCGTCGATTCGGTGGCGCTGCCCGGTGGGCTGTTGCGCCGCACCTACACCCGCCAGCCGGGCCAGCGCAACGCCCCCGTGGCCTTGCTCACAGTGGTGCAGCAGGGCGCGGTGCCGCAGGAGGTAGCTGCTACCATTGTGCAGGACAACGCCTTGTTTGCCACGCGAAAGCAGCTGCGGTTTCAGCTGCAAAATGGGCGGCTGCGGCAGTATGAAGTGGTGGGCACTCAGAAGCTGGTGCTGTTCGATACGTTGCACTACACTGCTGCCGGGCGGGTAGAATAGGTCGTTCCCCGGTCCGACGGCGGAGCCGTCCGACCGATTTTCAGTGAACGGAATCGTTGCAATTGCACCGCCCAAACGGCACGCACAGCAATCGGTCGGACGGCTCCGCCGTCGGACCGGGGAATGCCGTAACGATTCACCATAACCTGCTACTCGTAAGCTCCCAGCGTGGGCTTGTTCAGGTCGGGGCGCGGCAGGTTGAGGAGGTCGCGGGGCGGCGTTGAGGTTCCGGCGGCCTTGTCGCGCTTGGGCAATTTGGCCGGCGAAGCATCCTGCAACCGATAATCGGGCCGGCTGCTGGTGAGGGCGGTGCGCTTAAACAGCGGGTCGATGTTGACGAGGTTGGCCAGGGCCGGGGCGGCCAGGCCGGGCTTGTCGGTGGCGCTGGTGGTGGCCAGGTAATCTTTGGTACGTAATATATTATTGCGAATGTTGAGCGTGGCGAGGTAATCGGCGTTGTTGTCCAGGAGCAACTCGTTTTCAAAAGAGCCCCACACAATGCTGTTGGTCAGGTTGATGACGAGGGGAAACTTGCGCGGAGCCCCGCTAGCATCCGTCAGCTGGTTGGAAAACGTGAGGGAGGCAGTTTCGCGGCGGAACGACGGCGTGTAGTTCGCAAACGTGCAGAAGTTGAAGTTGAACGTGCCACCAAAACCCAGCACCGCGTACTCGCCGCAGTTGCTGAACAGGCAGTTGGTAGCGGTGATGTTGCTGAGCACGCCCACAATGCCGCCCGGTGGCAGGCCCGTACCCACGTAGGCCGGGTTGGCCCCGGAAATGTTGCGCATCACCACGTTTTCGAGCAGCAAATCGGGCTGGCGGGGGGCGTTCTGGGTGTTCAGCAGCGACGCGCCAAAGTTGGCATTCTTGATTTCGGCGTAGCGAATGACGTTGTCGTGGCTGCTCGATGTGAAGAAGATACCGCCCCACTGGCCCGGAATTTCGGCGTAGCCCGGTTCGAGCCGGTCGCCCAGAAAGCGCACCACGCCCAGCTTGGCCGCCGTGGTATCGTTGACGGCCGGGGTGAAGCCGGTGTTGATTTTCAGGGTGCCATTCACCTGAATGGTGGCTCCCGCGTGGCAATAAATGCGGGTTCCCGGCGGAATGAGCAGGGTGGAGCCGGCCTCCACGTACACGCCCACATCGACCGGGCCGCCGGCCTGCGCCAGCGGGCTGTTGATGATGACGTGGGGCTTGTCGGTGCGCCACGTAACGGTGGTGTTGCCACGAATGAGGTCGGCCCGGTGGAAATAAGCATTCTGCCCATAGGCCACGAGGTGGGCAACCTGGTCGTTGCCGTTGGTGCGGAAATGCACTTCATCCGTTACCAAAAACTGCTTGGGAGCCGTGGTCTGGCCATTATCGCCGAGCACGGCCCGCACCAGTACCAGCAGGCTATCCTTGCCCCGAATGGTAACGCCGGTAGCGGCCGGGCCGGCATCGCCGTTGATAATCAGCGAGTAGGTAGCACCGGCCGTGCCGCCCAGGCTCACGTCGGTTTTCACCGCGCCGTTGTTGCGGTTATACACCCACAGCCGCTTGGTGACGGTTCGGATGGTGGTGAATACCGTATCGAACAGCACGGTATCGGCCTGCAATTCCAGGCCGCCGGAGGTTTGCACCAGGTCTTCCTTCGGCTCGCAGCCGGGCAGGAGGGTGAGCAGGCAGCTCAGGAGCAGGAACAACGGGAAGAGGTAGCGCATGGGAGGCGTTGAGCGGACAACTCCCCTCCTTTTTTCAAGGAAGGGGATGCCGGCGCGAAGCGCCGGCTGGGGTGGTGCAGTCGTTGAACGAAACCCGAACGACTACTGGTCTGGAAAAGTACTCAAGGCGACTTTGTGGCAGTTGTTTGTTCGGGTGTCGTACGGCTGTCGTTCAACGACTGCACCACCCCCGTTTTTGCTGCGCAAAAACTCCCCTCCTTGCAAAAAGGAGGGGAGTTGTCGTTCAAATCAGCCTTGCTTACTTCGTTACGCCTTCCTGCAACCGCTCGGCGCTTTCGGCAATGCGGAGCTGCTCCACGAAGTCGTCGACGTTGCCTTCCATCACGCTGGCCAGGTTGTACACCGTGTAGCCGATGCGGTGGTCGGTCACGCGGCCCTGGGGGTAGTTGTAGGTGCGGATTTTATCGCTGCGGTCGCCGCCGCCAATCATGCTTTTGCGCACGAGGCCGTCGGCTTCGTTCTTCTTGGCCAGCTCCATGTCGTACACGCGGGAGCGGAGCACGGCCAGGGCCTTGTCGAAGTTTTTGAGCTGCGATTTCTGGTCCTGGCACTGGGCCACGAGGCCGGAGGGCAAGTGGGTGAGGCGCACGGCCGAATAAGTCGTGTTCACGGACTGGCCGCCGGGGCCACTGGAGCAGAAATAATCCTTGCGGATATCGCCCATGTTCAGCTCAATGTCGAATTCTTCCACTTCGGGAATCACCACGATGGAGGCCACGCTGGTGTGAATGCGGCCTTGCGTTTCGGTGGCCGGCACGCGCTGTACGCGATGCACGCCGCTCTCAAACTTGAGCTTGCCGTACACATCCTCGCCGCGCACGGCCACGATGATTTCCTTGTAGCCGCCGGCGCTGCCTTCCATGGCATCGATGAGCTCCATTTTCCAGTTCTGTTTTTCGGCGAAGCGCATGTACATGCGCTGGAGGTCGCCGGCAAAAATGGCGGCCTCGTCGCCGCCCGCGCCGGCCCGGATTTCCATAATCACGTCCTTCGAGTCGTTGGGGTCCTTGGGCAGCAGCAGGTCCTTGATAACCCCTTCGAGGCGCTCCTGCTCGGGCTGGAGCTCGTCGAGCTCATCCTTGGCCATCTGGCGGAAGTCTTCGTCTTTCTCGGTCGAAATGACTGAGCGGGCGTTTTCGATGTTGCTGAGCACCTCCTGGTAAGCATGGTACTCCTTCACAATCTTGCCCAGGTCCTTGTATTCTTTGTTGAGGGCTTTGTAGCGCTTGAGGTCCGACATCACGTCGGGCTGCATCAGCTCGTCGTTCACATTGTTGTAGCGCTGGCTGATGGCTTCTAGTTTATCGAGCATCGGGTGTTCGGGAAATAGTCAATAGTCCGCAAAGGTACTGAATCTAAACACTGCTCGGGCGGGTTCGCGTTCATTCAGAACCTGCAACGGACGGCACATGGGCTCAGCAGGACCACCGGCCCCGGCCCGTGCAAACGCCGGGCTTGTTGCGTCAGGACGCGGCCCATACCTTGCCGCGCATCCAATGGTCCGGCTTTGATGCCGGCGGTGGCGGCCGGCACTGCCGTGGCGGCCTTTTCGACGGGCAACATCGGAGCATAATTTTATGGCCGACAATAACTACACGTTCTACGACACCAGCAGCCGGCGCGTGGCCCCCCCCCCCGGCCATTGTGAACTGGCCGGCCGAGACGGCGCGGTACTTCCCCTACACCATCCGCCAAAACGCTGGCTGTGAAAACGCGCAGGGCAACATCATTTTTCGCTTTGCCAACCCCTATTCGGGGTATCTGCACACTACTTCCAACACTTCGGGTTTTCAGAAAACCTGCCGGGCGCTGGGCCACGGCTGCCTGCGCACGGAGCGCCCCGTGCAACTGGCGGCCTGCCTGCTGGGTGCCGACAGCACCCTAGTCGCGCCGCCCACCGAGGCCGAATGCGCAGCCTGACTGACGCTGCGGCATCCGATGCCGCCGCACGTCGCCTGCGCCACCTGCGCGGTGGTGGCAGGCCAACTGCGGTTCTACCCCGACGTGTACGGGAGCGACGAAACCATCCGGCGGCAGATTTTTGGGTGCCAGGAACTGTTTAGTCGCAGATTTTCTTGCCAAGGGGCAGCCAAACCCACGTACCTTCATCAGCTTGCCTCTACCGAATTAATTGCCATTTAATTGCCATTTAATTGCCATGCCGGACTTCGCCGAATTCTTTCAGGACCAGGCGGAAGCCAGCGCCCACGTCCAGTTTGTGTACGACCTGACGGCGGGCCGCCTCGTGTTCATCAACGCCGCGTATGAGCAGGTTTTCCAAGGCACCCGAGGCCTGGTGAATGCCGAGCTGCCGGATTTGCTCCAGCGCCTGCACCCGGACGACCAGGCCTACCTGGCGCACTATTGGGCGCGGTGGGTGCAGGGCCAGCCCGCCAACGAAGTAGAAGTGCGCCTGCTGCACGAAGGCCAGCCGCACCAGTGGTTTTGCCTCACGCCCTCTTACCAACAGGATGCGCGGGGCCGGGTGTTGCTCGGGGGCACCCTGCGCGACACCAGCGTGCTGAAGCGCTACCAGGAAAACGCCGACCTGTTCAACAGCCGCAAAAACGCCACGCTCGAAATCCTGTCGCACGACTTGAGCGGGGCCTTCATCATGGTGCAGCAGATTGCCCTGTTCCTGCGCGAGGAAATAACCGCCCCGCTCAACAGCCGGGTGCCGGAAATGCTGAGCGTGCTGGAAAATACCAGCCGCGACAGCGTGAAAATGATTCGCGAGCTCATCAACCTGGAGTTCCTGACCTCGACCAACACCGACCTGAAAGTGGACCGCGTGGACGTGGGCACCGTGCTGCGCGTGCCGCTCGACCAGCTCCAGACTGGCCAGCGCCTGCTCGGCCACGAGTTTGCCTACACGCTGCCCGCCGCGCCGGTGTACGCCAACATCGATGTCAATAAGTTCACTCAGGTGCTCATCAACCTGGTCAGCAACGCCTTCAAATTCACCCCCGATGCCGGCCACGTGGCCGTGCATATCGAATCGGGGCCCGGCGTGGTCCGCATTCAGGTGGTGGACGATGGCATCGGCATTCCGTCGGCCATGCAGCCGTATTTATTCGAGCGGTTTACCAAGGCCCGCCGGCCCGGCCTGCGGGGCGAAGCCACCACCGGGCTGGGCCTGGCCCTGTGCAAAACCATTGTGGAATGGCACCACGGCCACATTTCCGTGGCCAGCCAGGAGGGCCAGGGCAGCACGTTCACCATCGAAATTCCGCGGGCCGAAACCGTGGACACGCTGGCTTGGGCGGGTGCGATTGAGGTGCTGAGGTAAGCCCGGACCAGCAGCCCGCCGCCGCGCGAACGAGGCGAACGGGGTACTGGCCAGCCACCTGTTTTTCGCCTACCTGGCGATGCCGTCCTGGGGAACTTCGGTGGCACGGGCGACCCGGGCAGTGCCAGCTACTTTGGCGGTGGCCGGCTTGCGGGCAGCAGCCATCGGTTGGGGGCGGGCGGGCGGGCGGGCGGGCGGGCGGTGCGGTGCGGCGAAGCCGGGGGATTGGCGGGTTTCGCGGCGGGGAGCGTTTTCGCGGCTTTGCGGGCGGCTTTGGCGGTTTGGTGGGCCAGTTTGGTACGCTGTTTCAGGAGCTGGGTCGCGAGCTATTTCACCGTCCGGGCAACTTTTTTGGGTACTTCAGTGCCGGCGGTCTTGCCCAGGCCCAGGTGCGGGTGCAGGGCCGTGAGCAGCTCATCGGCAATGGTGTTGCGCTGCTTTTTTACGGTCGGCAGGGCGGCTTTGGCGGCGGCTTTTTCTTGCTCGACTTGCTGGTTGGTCAGCTGCTTCGCCAGGCATCGCAGCGACTTGGCCACGCCCTTGAGCGTGCGGGTGGGTGCGGCACCAAGGTGAGGCGCTAAGGCAGCAGCCAGCTAGTCGGCTTTGGGTTGGATGGGGGGAGCTCATGAAGTGAAACGAAAAAGTGAGAAAACGAGGAGAAAAAGGTTGAGGTGCTGTTGCTGCCTGGTTCGGAAAGTGGAGTTGCCGCTTTCCCTTTGCCCTAAAAGGGCGCTAAGTAGTCGAACATAAGTATTCGGTAGTCAGACCCAATGTTAAATCTTGATTGACAGTAGGTTGATGTCCGACTACTGACTACTTAATACTGGCTGCCTACTTAGCTGCAAGGTCCGTCGCCCCCGGCCCGAGGGCTATGACCTCAATCACAGCACCGCATGATTGAGGTCATAGCCCTCGGGCCGGGGGCGGCCCCGGGCATGGGCCGAGCTTTGCCCGGCTGGCAGCTGCGCCAGCCAAGCCGCCACAATCACCACTCAACCTAGCGCAACTTTCAGGTAGCGGTACGGGATGTAGCGACGCGCCCCTTCGCGTCTTCCGTTCGTGCCGGTTAACGATTGTCGTTCAACGCCGAGACGCGAAGGGTCGCGTCGCTACATCCCGTACAGCAACGTGAGAACCGCTCTAAATAACGGCTGTTGCGCAGCAGTAGATTAAAACAGTGAAAAAGCTGCTTTCGTGGGCGAAAGCGTGGCTGCCGCGGGCCGCTGGCGCGCACGTTGGCCAGGGCCAGTTGGCCGGGGGCCTGGACTCGGGGCTCAGCTTGGGCGCGTGCGTGCGTCAGGGTATAGGTGGCCGCCCAGGCGGCCAGCAGCGGGGCCAAGGCCCGGCTCGCGGCATTCGGGATGAACGGCCCGCCATCGACGGCCACCAGCACGCGGCGCGGGGGGCCAGCCACCGCGACATCGCGGGGTACCAGCAGCAGCGGCCGGTGAGTGGCACGCAGCACGGGCAGCACCCGGCGGGCGGCCGCCTCCGACTCGTAGCCCAGCTGCTGGCCATCCGCAAACCGGGCCAGGACGACCTCCGTGGCGCGGTGCCCCAAAAAATTGTTCGCAAATACCACGGCGTGGTGGCGCAGGCCCGCCCGGTGCGCCCGCGGGTACCAGTCGGTGGCCATCCACTCGGTCAGCTCGTCCCACATCAGGTGCGATTTCCGGCGGTTGTCGAGCAGGCGGTGGCAATGCCGGGCCGGCAGTTCGGCCAGTACCTGCTCGTAGCCGGCGCGGGTGGTAGCCGTGGTTTGCTCCGAAGTCCAGCGGGCTTCCAGCACGTTGAAGCTGTTTAGAAAGGCAAAAGAACGGTCATGCTTCATCTGGTGTCCGCTTGTCGAAGCATGACGGTCTGATTGATTTTGGCGACTTTCTAAACAGCTTCGTTGTCCACCAGGTCGTAATCCAAGACTAGCGAAGTCGATTGATGGAGCCGGTGATGATGCATAAGGGGGTATTCGATTAGACTAAGTGGGTAGCCAGTATTAAGTAGTCAGTAGTCGGATATCAACCTGCTGTCAATCAAGATTTAACATTGGGTCTGACTACCGAATACTTGTGTTCGACTACTTA
>JAYULN010000133.1:0-2431 GCA_043763525.1 Hymenobacter sp. | reverse complement strand
GATTTTCTTACCGATGATGCCAGGCATTCTGTTATTAATTAAATGACACAAAAAGAAAACGACCGAGTGCCGTTTTCGCTAAGGGAGTGCAAAGATAGAAAAAAAGCCTCGGCAATCACAAGGCGGAGCGGAAATATTTTCGCAGTGAGGCTGTTAGCTTACGTTCGCCTCACCCCCGGCCCCTCTCCGATGGAGAGGGGAGCCTGACGACCTTAGGCGGGGCGCCATGTTGGGTCCGGGTCGTCGCTGGGCAGCGAGCCTTGTAAGGCCAGCAATAGGAAGAACACCACGAAAGCGAGGCCAATCTGCGTTTCCAGCGTGTATTCGACCAAAAAGGACAGGGTAATGCTGACGTATTGGGCCACCAGTAGAGGCGCATGCTTACGGCGGGCCCACCACGCGGGATAAAACAGCCCAACGCAAAACACCAGCAGTCCCAATGCGCCGTAGGCGGCCAGGTTGTAGAGGTACTGGTTGTGCGGCTGGATGTAGAACTCGGAGCCCATCTCGGGGTAAAGCCTGGCGTAGCGCCTGGCCATTTCGCTCTCCAGGTCTGGCTTGCTCACGCCCACTAGCTTGTTATCGGACCAGATGGCCAGCGCGGCTTTGTAAGAGTACACTCGCGCCGCAATGGAGTAGTTCTTGCCCTCGGAGCTGCTGGCCTGCTTGACCTTGCCAACGTCTTCCTGCGTGTTGTAAACCTTGTTGCGAAACGTGGGGAAGGCCAAGAAGCTAAACACCGGAAGTAGCACCAATACTGCTGCCAACATACCAGCCTGTCTCCACTGCTGCTTGCGAAGCGCCAGCCACACAATGGCCAAACCGCCCAACGCATAGAACGTCATTTCGCCGCTTCGCACGGCCAATAGGTGGAGGAATAGCGCGAGTACCACAATAGCCCCGATTACCCACGGCCGCCACACCTGCCGCCCCGCATCATGGGCCAGCAGCAGTGCGCCGGCCGCAATAGCCAGCGTAATAATGAGGCTGAACCGAATGTGGTCCGGCTCTGTCGGCATCACCTTGGAGTGTAGGTAGCTTTCGTTGATTGCGCGGGCGTGCAGCAGGTAGTTGATAGTTGCTCCAACTGCTGCTAGCAGCGTCATCGCCACGAGCAACAGCCACAGCCCGCGCAGGTACCGACTGGGCAACGCCGGCAGTAACCAGAATGCCAGCGGCAACAGCAGAAACGGCAGTTGCAACACCACGTCCTTGCCGTATTCGCCCATATTAGCCGCATCTGTATTGAGGCCCTGCAACAGGTGCAGCAGAAACACCAGAGACAAGCTTCCGAATACCGGCCACAGCTGCCAGTTGGCAATGCGGCGATGGGTAACGGCATATGCGATTCCCGTGAGAGTAACGCCGGCCATCCCGATACTGGGTAACACGCGAAACCAGTTGGCAATGAAGATGCCGACGATGACGCAGCCACAGAAGAATAAAGTGGCCCGATGCAGGCGGGCAAGCGTGAAGGTGGATTGCATCAAGGTAAATTCAAAATTCTTTCAATTTTTGCTTTTCGGATAAATTGGGTGATTACGAACGATAGTGCCAGGGTAATCCAAAGCCAATATTTGTATTCAAAGGCCCACACGATAAATTGAGGAATCAACAAAACGCATTCAAGTATTAAAACTTTTCTTGCTTCGATTTTGGCTACGATTAGACCCAATATGTCCAGAGCTATCAATGCACCGTAAAAGCCACCTATTATAATCGGGCCGTACATTAAGAATACAAGCAATGTGCTGAATGGCAAAATTTTTAGCATATCTGCCCACGACCCAAGGTCATTACTCAGGCCCAAAGCCTCGAATAAAATCAATGTAAAATAGGTTGTCACATAGAACCCGACAATATGAACCCAATTGGTCAAAATGATTTTGAATGTTCGTCTTAACATTTCAACCCGTCATTTATATGTAAGGAAAACTTATCACGGTCGCAAGTTCCAAAGAAAAAGCCCCACCGCAGCTAGTGCGGTGGGGCTTTTTCTCAATTAAGACTGAAATCGAATCCTCAGACTTTGATTTCTACGTCAACGCCGCTGGGCAATTCCAGCTTCATGAGGGCATCAACGGTCTTCGACGAAGTCGAGAAGATGTCCACGAGGCGCTTGTAGGTGCAGAGCTGGAACTGCTCCCGGCTCTTCTTGTTCACGTGGGGCGAGCGCAGCACGGTAAACTTTTCCTTTTGGGTCGGCAAAGGAATCGGACCGCTTACGATGGCACCGGTGGCCTTCACAGCTTTCACGATTTTCTCGGCCGATTTGTCTACGAGGTTATGGTCGTAGGACTTCAGCTTAATGCGGATTTTCTGGTTCATTGGTGGTTTTGGTCCGATTGACCAAGTTAGTGACCGGTATTATTTACTTCCTTTTACTTTGGCGATGATGGCCTCAGCCATGTTGGTCGGCACCTGCTCGTAG
>JAYULN010000132.1:0-2437 GCA_043763525.1 Hymenobacter sp. | reverse complement strand
GCTACCCCTGGATTCACCTCGACATTGCCGGCCCGGCGTACCTCACGGCCGCCGAAAGCTACCGTGGCAAAGGCGGCACCGGCACCGGCGTGCGGCTTTTGTATCAGTTCTTTCAGTTGGTGCTTGGTGCTTAGTGCCTGGTGCCTGGCATTTGGTTTAGAGTTGCCGACGCATGGACAAGGAAAACAAATCCTACACTGACCTCGAAGTATGGCAGCTTGCCCGTAAGCTGGTTTCGGAAGTGTACGCCAGCAGCCTGCTTTTTCCCAAAGAAGAGATATTTGGCTTGACCAACCAGCTCCGCCGAGCAGCCGTCTCGGTTCCTTCCAACATCGCCGAAGGATGTGGCCGGCAAACGCCCCGCGACACCATCAACTTTTTGTTCATCGCACGTGGCTCGCTCTACGAGCTGGAAACACAGGTTTACGTTGCCCTCGACCTCCAGTATTTAACACCTGCAACCGCAGAAGCCTTATTTGTGCTAGTAACAAGTTGTAAAAAGCTGCTCCACGGCTTCATCAACCATTACCGTCAGCGCCTAACCTGACTCCCTCCCCATAAAATGAACCAAGCACCAGGCACCAAGCACCAAGCACCAAGAATAGGCTTCTCCGTCGGCGACCTCGCCGGCATCGGCCCCGAAGTCATTTACAAAACGCTGCTCGACGAGCGGTTGCTTAAAATCTGCACCCCCGTTATCTACGGCACGGCTACGGCCCTGTTCGATGATTTCCCCACTCCGGCCGATGCCGAGCACCTCACCTTCCGGCAGCTGCGCGACGCGGCTGACATTGCCCCCGGCCGCCTCAATGCCGTAACCTGCTGGGACGAAGACTTCGCGCTCGCCCCCGGCCAGCCCTCCCCCGCCACCGGCGCGGCCGCCCGCGAAAGCTTGCTTTGCGCGGCCCGCGACCTCAAGGCCGGCAAGCTCGATGCCCTCGTTACGGCCCCCATCAGCAAGGACAATACCCAGGCCGACGACTTCCGTTTCCCCGGCCACACCGAGTTTCTCACCAGCTACTTCGAGGCCCCCGAAAGCCTCATGTTCCTCGTTGATGAAGGCCTGCGCATTGCTACCGTTACCGGCCACATTCCGCTGAAAGACGTGCCTGCCCGCCTCACCGCCGAGCTGCTGCGCACCAAAATCACCCTGCTGCTCAAGTCTTTGAAGCAGGATTTTGGTATTCTCAAGCCGCGCATCGCCGTACTGGGGCTCAACCCTCACGCCGGCGAAAACGGCCTACTGGGCAAGGAGGAAGGCGAAATCGTAACGCCCATCATCCAGCAGTTTGCCCACGACGGCCACCTCGTGTTCGGCCCCTTCCCCGCCGATGGCTACTTCGGCACCCAGCAGTTCCGGCAGTTCGATGCCACCCTGGCCCTCTACCACGACCAGGGCCTGATTCCTTTCAAGCTCATGGCCTTCGAGCGCGGCGTGAACTTCACCGCCGGCCTGCCCGTGGTGCGCACCTCGCCCGACCACGGCACGGCCTACGGCATCGCCGGCCAGTACAAAGCCGATGAATCCTCGTTCCGCGCCGCCGTTTACCAGGCCTGCGAAATCTGGAAACAGCGCCGCGCCGATGCCGAGCCCCGCTCAGCCCGGTAGTTTATTTACAAAAACGAAATTTTCTTTCTAATTTTGAAACGCGGCTGTAGCAGGCCGCGTTTCTGGTTTTAGTGTGTTCATGGTAGTCCTGAGTAAGCCCATTATCAGGGAATTTGGTCTTAAGCACCCGTCTTCAGCCAAACCGCTGAATGATTGGTACTCCCTCGTAATTGCCGCCGATTGGAAAAACCTGGCTGATTTGCGGACGGTTTTCAACTCGGTCGATTTTGTTGGGAATGAGCGATACGTTTTCAACATCGGCGGCAATAAGTTTCGACTCGTAGCACGGATACTCTTTCCTGCCCGGACTGTTTATGTGAAATTCATCGGCACTCACCGCGAATACGACCAAATAGATGCCGCCACTGTTGATTATAAAAAGCCATGAAAAACCTCATAATTAGCACTCTCCAAGAGTACCGTGATGCTTTTCGCGATTTTGATGCGCTGATTGACACCGACTATGAAGCCGACCCCGCTACCCTTGAGCGAGTTAAAAACATGGCTCAGGCGCTATCCGACTACGAGGACACCTTGGAACTCATGCCCATCCCCCTTCCCCCCAAGCCTACCACGCTGCCGGCCATGATTGAGCTCAAGCGCCAGCAGAAACACCTCAAGCAAAAGGACCTGGCCGCGCTGCTGGAAATTCCGGCCGGCCGTCTCTCCCAAATCCTCAGCGGCAAGCGGCGCGTGAGCATCGACCTGGCCAAGAAGCTGTACGAGCGACTCAACATCAGCCCCGAATTCATCCTCAAAACTGCCTGATTACTCAGGAATATGGGCCTAACTTTTGGCAAAAAGCCGGATTTTCACTACTTTTGCCCC
>JAYULN010000131.1:0-14636 GCA_043763525.1 Hymenobacter sp. | reverse complement strand
CGCTTGGGGTCGTCGGTGTGGCGGGCCCACTGGCCGATGCACGGGCCGCAGGCATTGGCCAGCACCACGCCGCCCATCTGCGAGAAGGTGTCGAGCAGGCCGTCGCGGGCCACGGTGTAGCGCACCAGCTCCGAGCCGGGCGTGATGGTGAACTCGGCGTTCACGGTCAGGCCCTTATCCACGGCCTGCTTGGCGATGCTGGCGGCGCGGGTAATGTCCTCGTAGCTCGAATTGGTGCAGGAGCCGATGAGGCCGACTTCCAGCTTTTCGGGCCAGCCGTGCTCCTTCACGGCGGCGGCAAACTGCGAGATGGGCCAGGCGGCATCCGGCGTGAACGGGCCGTTCACGTAAGGCTCCAGCTCGGTGAGGTTGATTTCGATGAGCTGGTCGTAATACTTCTCGGGCTGGGCGTACACCTCGTCGTCGGCGCGCAGGTGCTGGCGCACGGCGGCGGCGGCCTCGGCGATTTCGGCCCGGCCGGTGCCGCGCAGGTAATCGCCCATTTTCTCATCGTAGGCAAACACCGACGTGGTAGCGCCGATTTCAGCCCCCATGTTGCAGATGGTACCTTTGCCGGTGGCCGAGAGGCTTTCGGCACCCTCGCCAAAGTACTCCACGATGGCACCGGTGCCGCCTTTCACGGTCAGAATACCGGCTACTTTCAGGATAACGTCCTTGGCCGAAGTCCAGCCCGAGAGCTTGCCGGTCAGCTTCACGCCAATGACTTTCGGGAATTTCAGCTCCCAGGCCATGCCGGCCATCACGTCCACGGCATCGGCACCGCCCACGCCGATGGCCACCATGCCCAGGCCGCCCGCGTTGGGGGTGTGCGAGTCGGTGCCAATCATCATGCCGCCAGGGAAGGCGTAGTTTTCGAGCACCACCTGGTGGATAATGCCCGCGCCGGGCTTCCAGAAGCCAATGCCGTACTTGTTGGATACCGAGGCCAGGAAGTCGTACACTTCCTTGTTTTCGGTGTTGGCTTCGACGAGGTCGGCGGTAGCGCCGTCTTTGGCCTGAATGAGGTGGTCGCAATGCACGGTGCTGGGCACGGCGGCGGTAGCCCTGCCGGCCTGCATGAACTGGAGCAGCGCCATTTGGGCGGTGGCATCCTGCATGGCCACGCGGTCGGGGGCGAAATCGACGTAGGAAACGCCGCGCTCGTAGGCCTGCTTTACTTCGCCGCCAAAGAGGTGGGCATAGAGGATTTTCTCGGTGAGGGTGAGCGGGCGTGCCACGGCGGCGCGGGCCGCCTCAATGCGGGAACCCATGCCGGCGTACACCGTGCGAATCATTTCCAGGTCGAAAGCCATAGGATGCGTGTTAATTTAGAGTGGTGGTGCAAATGTAGTACCCACGCGAAGTTGGACCTAGCCCAAATGCGCGGCTGCGGGTTTTCATCGGATTAACGTGGGTTTTGGGGGGTGGTGTTCAGCTGATTTTGGCCCGCAGAGGGCGCGGAAGTTTGGCTAACGCCGTCCCTCGGTTGCGCAGATGACGCAGAAGCTAACGCAGAAGCTAACGCAACCTAACCGGGTGGGGCGTGGTTGGGCTTCTGTTTGCATTTTTGCCCTTACCTATGAATACATTTCCCTTCCGCCTGCTGGCTACGGCCGCGCTGGGCCTGAGCCTCACCGGCTGCTCGTCTAACTCCACTTCTTCCGAAACTGCGGCCACCGGTGGCGCAGCGGCCCCGGCGCTCTCGCCCGGCCCCTGGCGCGGGGTACTGGCCACGCAGGGCCAGGAAATTCCGTTTTTGTTCGAGGTAAAAACCGAAGCCGGCAAGTCGGTAGTCTATCTCATTAATAAAGGCCTGAATGGCGAGGACCGACTGCGCTGCGAGGAAATATCCTCGGCCGGCGACTCTACTACCATCCGCTTGCACGCCTTCGATGCTGCGCTGGTGGTGCGCGCCGATGGCCAGGACAAGCTGAGAGGCACCTGGGTGAAGTATGACTCAAAAACGCCCTACCGGGTACCGCTGACGGCGACGGCCGGCACGCAGGAGTTGTTTTCGGCACCTAAATCGGCCGACCAGCCGGGCAGCTTTGGCGGTACCTGGCGGGCCACTTTCCGCGACGACAGCGGCGCGAGCTACCCGGCCACGGGCGTTTTCGCTCAAAAAGGCAGTGGCCTGACGGGCACGTTTCTAACCACCACCGGCGACTACCGCTACCTCAGTGGCCAGGTAAGCGGCCAAGAGCTGCATCTGAGCACCTTCGATGGCAGCCATGCCTTTTTGTTCACGGCCAAAAACGGTCCGCCGGAACCCATTGATATTACCAAAGAATACGCCCCCAATACGTTGTTCGGCGACTTCTACTCCGGCAAGTCCGGCCACGAAACCTGGACCGCCGTGCCCGACCCCAAGGCCAAGCTGCCCGATGCCGACACCCTCACTTACCTCAAAAGAGGCGAAAACCGCTTGAATTTCAAGTTTCCGAACGTGATTGAGGGCAGCACCGTCTCCCCCACCGACCCTAAGTACCGGGGCAAAGTGGTGGTGGTGCAAATCCTGGGCTCGTGGTGCCCCAACTGCATGGACGAAACCAACTTCCTGGCCCCTTGGTACGATAAAAACAAGGCGCGCGGCGTGGAAGTAATTGGCCTGGGCTACGAGCGCAGCGGCGACTATAAAGTGGCTTCGGCCAAGCTGCGCAACATGCGCGAGCGGTTCCACATCGGCTACGACGTGGCCTTCGCGGGCGTGGCCAACAAGGATTCGGTGGCTCGGTCGCTGCCGCGGTTAGCCAAGTTCCTGGCTTTCCCCACCACCATTTTCCTCGATAAAAAGGGCAACGTGCGGAAGATTCACACCGGTTTTGCCGGGCCGGGTACCGGCAAATATTACCAGGAAGAAACAGCCGGCTTCGAGCGCGAAGTGGATAAGCTACTGAGAGAGTAGCCCTGGCGGCAGTCTCAAGCGCACAAAATGCGCGAGACTGCCGCCATTAGATAACCCAAGTATCGAGTGTGGCACAACAGCCCCAGCGGGGCGGCATGTCGGTAGCAGAACCTGCTCCGAGACGTTTTAAAGTCCCAGCGGGGCGACATTCGTTAGGTCAAATGTCGCCCCGCTGGGGCTGTCGGACTTGACTCCGCTACCTGGGTTTAATGAGACGGCCGCCAGTGGACCGGCCGGATGCTAAGAGCCTATCCGAATAGGGCGTCATGCAGAGCGCAGCGAAGCATCTTTACCGCAGCAGTAATGAATGAAATAGCATTACTTCCTGCTGTTACGCGGTAGGTTGTGGCGCGAACGGTGTCGTTCGCGTCCCCGCGCCAGGAAAGCCACCCGAACGGCACGGGGACGCGACCTACAAAGTTCGCGCTACACCACCAGCGGCGCTTAAACCAAGACACCGCGTAACAGCAGTTAAATAATTGCTGTTGCGCGGGCATCTGCTGCTGCTGGCGTTTCAACTCGTTTCTGGTTTCTGATTCGGCCAATTGGCTGGAAACGTAGCTGGACGGCTAAACCAGTAGCCAGTCTGCTTAATATCAGTTAGTTGCGCGGTAAATATGTTTCGCTACGCGCTGCATGGCCGTTCTTTTTTGGCCCTATTCGGATAGGCTCTAAGGAGGTGAGGAGTAATAAGCCATTCCTTGTAGTATATTACTATTCAATTAGAAGCCGCCCGCCACGGGCTTCGGTTGATGCGCTGATTTTTCCCCTCACTCCTATTCATTCCGGCCATGAAAAACATTCTGGTTACCACCGACTTTTCGCCCGAGTCGCACAGCGCTTTCGAGGTGGCCGTGCAGTGGGCCAAGCACACGGGCGGCCACGTTACGCTGTTGCACGTGCTGGAAGAGATTGACGGAGCTTCGGGCGGCTTCAGCACAACCGGCTCGCCGACGGCCGGCCACAGCATCGACCAGCTATTTCCCATCAAACTAATGGAGGCCACCAAGCGCCGGATGCACCACTTGCGAGACGAGGCCGCCCGCCTGGCCACCGACGTGCCGGTGCAGGACACCGTGGAAATTGCGCGCGTGGGCGACGGCATTCTGACCACCATCCAGAAGCTCGGCATCGACCTGGTGGTGATGGGCGCGCGCGGCCACGGAGCCATGGAAAACTTTTTCGTGAGCTCGACCACCGAGCGCCTCATTCGGCTGGCCCCCTGTCCGGTGCTCACAGTGAAGCACCCGCAGGCCGATTTTGCCGTGCAGAACATCGTGTTTCCCTCCGATTTTTCGGGCGAGGCGGCCAGCGCGCTCGATGGCCTGCGCCAGGTGCAGGCCGTTTTCCCCGAGGCCACGCTGCACCTGCTGCATGTGGCCGCCAGCGGCAACGGCCACGTCGCACAACAGCAGATGCAGAGCTTCGCCCAACAGCATGCCCTCCTCAATTGCCAAACGGCCGAGGTGGATGCCGACCGCGTCAGCGCTGGCATCGAGCAATATGCCCAGCAAGTGCAGGCCGACATGGTAGTCATTCCCACCCACCACCGCTCGGGCCTGAGCCGCTTCCTGCGCGCCAGCATTGCCGAAACCGTGGCCACCCATGCCTACCCGCCCGTGCTGACGTACCATCTGACGGCGTAGTAAACCATCCAGAACGTCATGCTTCGGCAGGCTCAGCTGACGTTCGGTGGGCATTCCTAAACCGCTTCGTTCGCTCACAATTGGCTAAGAGGCTATTTAAGTTAGTTTATTCGGGTTAACTAACTAATTTTCAAAACAAAGGCAACTATTTACCTGTCTTCCAGCCAACCGCTGGCGCCTGCTTGGCGGAAAGTTGGTCCGTTTGCAGCAACGGCTGCCCCTGAAGTATCTGATTGGGGCAACAGAAGGCTTTTTTGAAGGCCACTAACTTAAACCGCCTCTAACCCCGCAACCGCAACTGCACCCGGAAATCGTGTTTCGGGCGCAGCGTCACGAGTGGCTGCATGGTTACCGGCGGCTGGCCCGCCACCCACTCCACGTCGAACCGCCGGAGCAGTTCCAGCGTCACGAGCTGCATCTCGGTGAGGGCGAACTGCATGCCGATGCACAGGCGCGGCCCGCCGCCAAAAGGCACGTAGGTATTGGGCTGCACCGGGGTGGGCTGGCCGGGCGCAAACCGGCTGGGCCGGAATTCCTCGGGGTTGGGCCAATAGGCCGGGTCGTGGTGCAGGCCGTAGAAGTAGAGAGAAAAGAGTGTGCCTTTGGGAATGGGCAGGCCGTTGTACAGGTCGTCGGCCAGGGCCACGCGGTCCACCATCCAGGCGGGCGGGTAATGGCGCATGGCCTCCTGCACGGCGTGCAGGGCGGTACCGAGGCGCGACAGGTCGTCGAACGTGGGGGCGCGGCCGGCCAGCACGGCGGTCATTTCGGCTTGAATTACCTGAGCCTCGGCGGGGTGGTGGGCCAGCAGGTAAGTGAGCCAGGTGAGGGCGTTGGCGCTGGTTTCGTGGCCGGCCACCAGCAAAATCAGGGCCTCGTCGAGCACGCGGTCGGAGGTCATGGGCTCGCCGGTGTCCTCGTAGCGCACGTCGAGCAGCATTTGCAGCAGGTCGTCGGGCGGGGTGGCGTGGGGCTGAGCGTTGGCCTGCTGGCGCTGGGCAATGTAGCGGGCCAGCAGCGTGCGCAGCTCGGCGGCCAGCGCGTCGTGGTAGCGAAACCGGCCCGTGAGCCGGAACCAGGGCTTGAGGTAGGGCTGCCGGATGGAGCGCACAAAAAATGCCTGCATCTCAGTAATGAGAGCCGCCAGCCGGTCCAGTTCCGCCTCCGGAAAGCTGGTGCTGAACACCGAGCGGGCAATAATGCGGAAGGTGAGCCGCGTCATCAGCTCATGTACTTCAACGGTCGTGGCCCCGCCCGCACCGGCGGCCTGTGCCACCAGAGGGGCCAGGGTTTCGGCCGTAATTTCCTGCATCAGCCCCGTGAGGCCGGCCACCCGCTGCCGATGAAAGCCGGGCTGAATGAGCCGGCGCTGCCGCAGCCAGTCGGGTCCATCATTGGTGAGCAGGCCGTGGCCGATGTAACGCGAAAACGACTGACTGAACTTCGATTTGGCGTAGTTGCGGCTGTTTTTTTGCAGCACGTGCTGAATAAGGCCGGGGTCGCGGGTGAGGATGCTGCGCTCCACGCCGCCAATAAACAGCTCCACGGTAGGGCCGTGGCGGGCCAGCACGGCATCGAGCACCGGCAGCGGGTCTTTGGCCAGCGCAAACGACCGCAGGATGGACCGCCAGCGCGGCACGTGCGGCAGCACAAATGGACTGCCAGGGACCTTTTCAACAATTGCTTCGTTGCCCATCATACCCAGGGCCGCCACCGGATGCAACCAGCGGCGGCCCGTAAAAATAACGCCCGGCCGGGGCCATCCCATCTTTTTCAACCCGCCCCCGTAAACTCAATAGGGCCCCGGCTCGCCACCACTTCCACTTCCTTAAAACCCTGCTTAGCTCATGTGGATTCAACAAAACTCCAGCACGCCCGCCCCACTCGCCGACTTGCAAGGCCGCACCGTGGGCCTAAAATTTGAGTGCCAGCACTGCCACACCGAAGTCTTCACCGACCTCATCGGCGTGCCCGCCCCCAACGACCGGGCAGATTCGCCCGCCCACGCCGACAACCACGAAATCGAGGAAATAAAGTGCCCCGGCTGCGACGTAACCCACTCGCTGGAAGTCGACAGCTCGTTCGACGGCGTAACTTTCAAAGTGAGCGATGCAAAAAACGTGAGCTACCGAGTGAAACACTGATTAGCACGGATTTTAGCGGATTTCGCGGATTTTGTAGTCGACTAAAAAAGAGAAAAGGCTTGCTATTAGGCAAGCCTTTTTTAATAAATTTTGGTGCTTGATAATCGACTACAAAATCCGTGAAATCCGCTAAAATCCGCGCTAATCAGTGGTCTATTTATTGCGCTCAATCGTGTAATTAATTAATTCCTCCAACGACGTGCGGCTGGGCGATTCCGGGAAAGTATGCAGGATGGTCAACGCCTCGTCGCGGTAGCTTTTCATGGTTTTAATGGCGTAGTCGAGGCCGCCCGATTTTTTCACGAATTCAATTACTTCCTGCACCCGGTCGCGGTGGCCTTCGTTGTTTTTCACGTTGAAGATGACGCTCCGCTTTTCCAGCCAGCTGGCTTGCTGGAGGGCATAAATGAGCGGCAGGGTCATCTTTTTCTCCTTGATGTCGATGCCCACCGGCTTGCCGATTTCGGCGGTGCCGTAATCGAATAAGTCGTCCTTTATTTGGAACGCAATACCCACCTTTTCGCCAAATAAGCGGGCACGCTCAATAACCTCTTTATCGGCCCCGACGGAGGCCGCGCCCACGGCCGTGCAAGAGGCAATCAGCGAAGCGGTTTTTTGACGAATAATATCAAAGTACACATCTTCGGTGATGTCTAATTTGCGGGCTTTTTCGATTTGCAATAGCTCGCCTTCGCTCAATTCACGCACCGCGTTGCTTACAATTTTCAGCAGGTCGTAATCATCGTTTTCGAGCGCCAGCAACAGGCCGCGCGACAGCAGATAATCGCCCACCAGCACGGCGATTTTATTTTTCCACAGCGCATTGATGGAAAAGAAGCCCCGGCGATAATTGCTTTCGTCCACCACGTCGTCGTGCACCAGCGTGGCGGTGTGCAGCAGCTCGATAAGGGCCGCTCCGCGGAAGGTGGCATCGGGCAGCGGGTCGCTGGTGGCGGGCTCGGGGCGTGTGGCGCGGGCCGTGAGAAACACAAACATGGGCCGAATCTGCTTGCCCTTGCGCTTCACGATATAGCCCATTATCTTATCGAGCAGCAGCACTTTGGTGCGCATCGACTGGCGAAAACGGTGCTCAAACTCTTCCATTTCGGCCGCGATGGGGGCCTGAATCTGGTCGAGGGAAATAGTAGGAGTGTGGGGCATTGCGGCGACAATGATACGGCGGGAGTGGTGAAATGGTGAAGTGGGGAGGTGGTGAGCTTGTTGTTTGAACTGCGACAAGCACTCATTCACAACCCCACCACTCACCATCTCCCCACTCCCTACCTTCGCCGTATGCTTACTCATCAGCCCATTTTGCTTACCGGCGCGGCCCACGGCCGCGATTTCGAAGCCGATGCAACTTACCAGGCCGATGGCCGCACCAAGCCGGTGGTGGTGTTCGTGCATGGGTTCAAAGGCTTTAAGGACTGGGGGCACTTCCCGCTGCTGGCCGATTATTTTGCCCTACGCGGCTTTGTATTTGTGAAGCTGAACCTGTCGCACAACGGCATTGTGATAGGCGGCACCGGCGATTTGGAGGATTTGGAAGCCTTCGGGCGCAATAATTTCAGCATCGAGCTCGATGACATTGGCCAGGTTATCGACGCACTTTTCAGGCCCGGAGCCACGCCCGTGCCGGCGGCCGAAATGGACCTGCGCTGCCTTTTCCTGGTGGGCCACAGCCGGGGCGGCGGCCTGGTGCTGCTGAAAGCCGCCGAAGACCCGCGCGTGCGGGCCGTGGCCACCTGGGCCGGCATTGCCGACATTGACCAGCGCTGGCCCCAGGCCGTGCTCGATGAGTGGCAGCGCACCGGCGTGCTGCACGTGCCCAACCTGCGCACCGGCCAGCAATTGCCGCTGCATTTTCAGATTGTGGAAGACTACGTGGCCAACCGCCCGCGCCTCGACATTCCGCACAATGTGCGCCGCAAGCTGCGCCAGCCGCTGTTGCTGGTGCATGGCGACCAGGATGAAACTGTGCCCGTGGCCGCCGCCCACGCCCTGCACCAGCTAAAGCCCGATGCTGAGCTGCTGCTGGTGCCCGAAGCCACGCACATGCTGGGCGGGGCCCATCCCTGGCCCGATAACCAGCTGCCCGAGGCGGCCCAGTTCGTAGCCGAGCGCACCGCCGACTTTTTCCTGCGCCACGCGTGAGCCCATTGCCACCAACCCTGCCCGTACTCGCCTACCTGCTGCTGGGCAGCAACCTGGGCAACCGCGCCGCCCTGCTGCAACAGGCCCGCGCGCAGCTGGCCGCCACGGCGGGTGACATCGTGGCCGAATCCGGCATTTATGAAACCGCCGCCTGGGGGCGCGAAAACCAGCCGGCCTTCCTCAACCAGGCGCTGGCGATGCGCACCACGCTATCCGCTCCCGAGCTGCTAAAGCAATGCCTGGCCGCCGAGCGCCACGCCGGCCGCGAACGGCTGGAGCACTGGGGCAGCCGCACGCTGGATGCAGATATTCTGCTGTACGGCAACGAATTGATTGACGAGCCCGGCCTGACAGTGCCGCACCCCCGGCTGGCCGAGCGGCGCTTTGCGCTGGTGCCGCTGGCCGAAATTGCCGGTTCGCTGGTGCATCCGCAGCTGGGCAATACCGTATCCGAACTACTGGCTGGCTGCCCCGACCCGTTGCCCGTGCGCCCCTGGCCCGGCGAATGAGGCCGGCGCAATGGGCGGCAACCGGCGAAAATCGAGCGCAACGTGGCCCACGCGCAAGGCAGCCATGATTAGCCACGCGACCACCAGAATACCCTCCAGCCCGTGCGAAGCCCGTGCCGGCCAAGCCGCCAGGGCCAGCATGATTATGGGCGCAAAAAGCACGCTGGCGTAGCGCTCCGCATCGTGAATACCAGCCGCGCTTTGGGCAAAAACTGTGAAGGCCACGACAAGAACTACCAAGGTCAGCGCGGTGCTCCACAGGGTTCGCAGCAGCATTTGGCGGACAACTTCGGCACCTTGTTGCTCAGCAGCTGATGTAGCCGGAGTTGGGCCAGGAATTATGTCAGTTGGGCCAATGCGCAGCGAGCGGCGGGGCCACAACAGACCGAACAACCCCAGTAGCACCACAGCCCACACCACATGGGGCAGCAGCATGCGGCCAGCGGTGGGCAGCGGCAACAGCCAGCGGCTTAGCACGAAACCGTAGTCGGCCGCCGAGCTCAGTAGCTGGCCCCAGCCCCGGCCGGGGTGGTAGCGGCTAGGGCCGATTTGCAGCGCATACCACTGCCATGCCACGCCACCCGCCGCACTCACGGCCAGGTGCAAAGCCAGCCAAAACCGGCTCCAAACCGCAAGCCGCCGCCACTGGCCCAGTAGTAGCCCTGCCCCCACCCCGGCCAGCAGAAAAAGCCCCAGGGTGCGCTGCAACGGCATCAAAAACCCAACCACCGTAACCGCACACCACCAGCCCCCCCGCCCCGTGCGCAACGCTTGGAACAGCAGCACCGCGTAGGCCGCGAATAGCAGCAAAAAGCCGCTTTCGGCCCACACAAACTTGCTTACCAGCAGCCATGGCGTGCTCAGGGCCAGCAGTGCCGGCAGCACCAGCGCCCGGCGGGCGGGCAGCAGCCGCGCCCCCAGCCAGCTCCAGAGCAACAGGCTGCCCAGCAGGCATAGGCCGTGCAGCCCCCGAACGGCAGCCAGCGAGCCGCACAGGCGCAACAGCACCGGGTACAGCGGCGGCCAGTAGCGGTAGGCCGAGCCGTCGGGGTTGAGCAGGTGACCGGTAATGCGCAGGGTTTGGGCGGCGTGCAGGTAGTAGGCCGAATCGGAAGTACCGGCCAGACCCGGCGCGGTGGCCGTGGCAAACAGGGCCAGCTGCACCAGCACGGCCAGCCCAACTGCCCCGCCCAGCCACCGCCGCGCCCTTGCCGAATCGGCCAGATTCAGGCCCACTTAGCCGACGGTGGCCGTGGACACAATCTTCTTCACCAGGCCTTGCAGCACCTTGCCGGGGCCACATTCCACGAATTCGATGGCTCCATCAGCGGCCATGCGCTGCACGAGCTGGGTCCAGCGCACGGGGGCCGTGAGCTGGGCCAGCAGGTTGGCTTTGATTTCGGCCGGGGCCGTGTGGGGCATGGCATCCACGTTTTGGTACACCGGGCACCGGGCCTCGGCGAAGGCGGTTTTTTCGATGGCTTCGGCCAGGGCGGCGGCGGCGCTCTGCATCAGAGGCGAGTGGAAGGCCCCGCCCACGGGCAGCGGCAGGGCGCGCTTGGCCCCGGCGGCCTTCAAGGCTTCGCAAGCCTGGGCCACGCCCACGGCCGAGCCGGAAATAACGAGCTGGCCGGGGCAGTTATAGTTGGCAGCCACCACCACGTTGCCGGCATTGGTAATTTCCTGGCAGATGCGCTCCACCGTGTTGTCGTCGAGCCCGAGAATGGCAGCCATTGTACCGGGCTGCTCCTCACAGGCGGCCTGCATGGCCTGGGCGCGGCGGGCCACCAGCGCCAGTGCGTCTTCAAACTTCAGCACACCGGCGGCTACCAAGGCCGAAAATTCGCCCAGCGAATGGCCAGCCGTCATGGCCGGCTGCAAGTCGGGGCGGGCCACAAACTGGGCCACCGAATGCACGAAAATGGCCGGCTGGGTTACATCGGTGCGGCGCAGGTCGTCGTCCGAGCCGCCAAACATGATGTCGGTGAGGCTGAAGCCCAGGATATCGTTGGCCTGGGTAAGCAGGGCGCGGGCCTCCATATTTTGGTCGAACAGCTCGCGGGCCATGCCCGGAAACTGGCTGCCCTGGCCTGGGAATATCACGGATTTAGACGGATTCATCGGATTTCGCGGATTGATGGTTTTCTGACGGTTGAAACGGTGTTGCTGGCTTGCGCGCTAGTTCTTTCACAGCAAATCGGGCGCAAGCTGCACAAAAAGCCGCATTGCCCCAAAAAAAGCGGAGCGGACCAACTGGCCCGCTCCGCACTGTATTCAATCCGCGAAATCCGAATAATCCGGCTAAATCCGTGCTACGGGGATTTACCTTATGATTTCCACCCAGCCTTTGTACGTGCGCTTGGTGCCGGCAAAGTCGGCAAACTCTACCTCGGCGAGGTAATAGAAAACGCCGTCGGATACCCGCGTGCCGTTGCCGTTGCCCGACTCGCCCCGCGGCCCGCCGCCGTCCCAATTGATGAGAATGCGGTCGTTGGCCGTGGTCGTATTCTCAAAAACCTTCACACCCCAGCGGTTGAAGGCCTGGAAATGAATGCTGCGGATGGGGCTGAAATTCTTGGGCCGAAACACCTCGTTGCGGTCGTCGCCGTTGGGCGTGAAGATATTGGGCAGCTTGAAGAACACGCAGTTATCCTGGCACGCCACTTTGCTGGTATCGCTCCGGATGCCACTCGGGGCCACGGCCTGCACCGCGTAGCACCCGCCCGAAAAGTCCAGGCCGGTATGGAGGTAGCTGGTTTGGGTGATAGTAACCAGCAGTCTGAACTTGCCCGTGGGCATGGGCCGGTAGTAAAGCAGGTAATTGGCGATTCTGCTATCGCAGCCGGCAGGCAGCTTGCTCAGGCTCCAGCTCAAACGGTTGGTGTACTTCTCGCCCTGCCGGGGGAATTCCTGCAGCGAGGCCAGACTATCGCAATTGGTGGGCTCCAGCACCAGTATCGGCGTGCAGGGCGGGCTGCTCAGCACCACGCACCGCTCCTGGCTCTTATTCAGCAGCGAGGCCAGGAAATTGAAGCCGACGTAGCGGCCGTTGGTCAGCACGTAGTAGCAGTACGTCTGGTCCTTCACCAGCGTGGGGTCGTTGTCGGCATAGGTGCCGCCGGTGGCGCTGGTGGGCGCAGTGCCAACGCGCACATACGGCCCCACGCCGCCCGTGCGCCGGAAAATAATGGCGGGCAGTCCGCTGTTGTCCCACGGCACTTTGTAGCTCCAGTTCACGGTGATGGCCGTGGCCTGGGGGTTAGACGGGAAAGCAGTGGTGCGCACGCTGCTGGCCGTGGGCGAAACCTCCGTGGCTGGCACCCGCC
This sequence comes from Hymenobacter sp., assembly GCA_043763525.1. Taxonomy (GTDB): domain Bacteria; phylum Bacteroidota; class Bacteroidia; order Cytophagales; family Hymenobacteraceae; genus Hymenobacter. The sequence continues at coordinate 1,952 of JAYULN010000131.1, read as the reverse complement.
CATCGCTGGGCGGGAACGTGCGGACGAACATCAACCGATACGTGTATTGCAGGTCCTGAGTATTAAGGCCGGAATCGACGAACGTCGTATCGGCCAGACCCGTAGCGGCGAGGCGCACCGGCGCGAAAGTGGTCGGGGTCAGCCCTTCGCCCCGTTCCAGCGTGTACGACGGCGTACCCTCGAAGGGCACGCCGGGAGCCGAGCGCGGCTGGGTCCAGCGCACCAGAACGCGGCCGGCCGTGGTGCTCGTAGCCTCCACATCGACGTTGGTAAGCATGGCCGCCCGGCCGGGAAACAACGCGCAAGCCTCCTGCGAGGCAATGCTGGCCCCAGCCGCCGGCAACGGAAACTCGGCGTAGATGCGATAGCAGTACGTTTTACCACGCTCCAGGGTCGAGGCATCCCCATCGGTATAGGTCGTTATGGTATCGGCCACCGTCGCGATGCGGGTGTAGCCCGCGTTGTCCGGAATGCCGGTTTCGCAAGGGCCGGGCTGGAAAGTCGAGCTATCTATCTTCCGGTAAATATAGAAGCGGATGCGGTTCGACACCGCGTTGCGGTGGAACGTGCTGGTGCATTGGTACGGGCTCCAGGTGAGCTGAATACGGTTAGGCACCCCGTTGGTACCCACTGTGCTCACGGCGCGCAGGTTCTGGGGCGGCGGCCCCACTACCGTGATGCGCCACGTTTTTTCGTCAATCAGAATGGGATTACCGGTGGTGGGTGGGTTCGGGCTATCCTGGGCCTTGAACACCACCAGATAGGGCAGCCGGGCCACGTTGCGGCAGTCGGTTTGCCAATTGAAAGTGCCCCGAGCCAGCGGCGGGCCGGTCAGGCTCTGCGAAAAGGTGGCCGGCGGAACAATGCCCGAGTAGGCAAACAGCGTGATGGGCGTTTGAGCCGTGCTGGTGGGCGAGCTGCCGTCGGTAGCCGTCACGATACCCGTCACGGGCTGCCCGGCAACTACGCACAGGTCGGCCGGAATGGTGATGGTGGGCCGCAGATTGTTGGTGGCCGAGATGGTAATCTGCATGTCGCGAATTACTTCGCCAATCAGCCGCTTGTTAAGCGTGGTGCGCCGCCACTCTTCCACCACCATCGCCACGTTATAAATACCGGGGGCCACGGGGGCATTCCAGGTAATTTGCCCGGTCCGAGCATCCTGCACGAAGATGGCCGGAGCCCCGTTCACCCCGGGCGGCACGCCATTGTAAGGCACCTGCGTAGGCGGGTTGCCCGGCGTAATAGCCGGGTCGTTCGGGTAATGGAAGTTGATAGTTGTTTGGGGAATGGGGTCGTTGTTACCGGTGCCGGCCCCGGCCCCGGTGCATGGTGCGCCACCCACCGAGCCGTCCACCCCAGCGGGCACCCACTGGCTGGGCATCAAGTGGTACGCCAGCGAATCGCCGTCGGCATCATACCCTCCGGGATTGTGCAGAAAAACCTGGCCCACGCCCCCCTTATCAATAGCGGGAGCAGTTAGGATAGGCGAATGGTTGAGCCCTAGCGTCGGGTCCAAATAAAGTTTCGTGCTGATGTAGAACGACTGGTTGTCCGATTGGTCCATGTTCAACACGCCTCGAATTCGGTTCTCCCCAATAAATTTAACTGTGAACCAACCCACTGAATTGTAGGTATGCTCGAATAAATAAATGTTCACACTGGTATCGGTGCTGCCCGGAATGGGCCGCCGGCCGCCCACGCGGGGCACGCCGTCTTTGCAGCTCGACGTGCCATCGCCATAAAAGATGGTAGCCGCCGGCTGGTCCACCACGCCCGGCCCCTCGGTGGTGTAGAGTATCATCTTGAAAAACACCCGGCGCGGGTTAGGGTTGGCCGTGGTGTCAATCTTGGCCTGAATTTCACCCGCCCGAATGTGCGAGGCCCACACCGTATCGGGCCGCAGGCCCAGCCCAGCGGCAATGATGGCCACGAGCAGCGCCACCCGCGCC
>JAYULN010000130.1:0-2442 GCA_043763525.1 Hymenobacter sp. | reverse complement strand
ACCTTGCGGGGCTGGAGCGCCACGAATGGGAAATTGGGCGCGAAGGCAATTGGGGCGGCTGGTACGCCACGGACCGCGCGGCCCTGGAGGACACACTGACCTCGCTGGGGCGTTCGTTTGCTTTGGCTCAGCCCCAGCAGCAGTACGGGGTCTGGATACAATTGGAACCCGGAGACAAGCAGCGTCAACTTGTGGTTGCATACGATAACAATGAACAGGCATGGGCGCATTTCTGCGCGTTGCCAAAGCCCCTGGACGAATTTCGCTGCGAGTTTCCTCGGGCGACGTTTGGCTGCGCCGTAGCCTGGCCCGGGCAGGAGGTAGAATGGGACGTAATCGATGGCATGTACATCTCGCGTGCGTATGCCGAGCAAGTTCTCAGTTCTTCCCAGCCTTGGACGGGCCGAATCATGCCGGTCGCCTATCGCCCTTCCCTCAACGAAGTTGAATACGGGCTCCTCGGGCCGGCTCCCTTTTTAGCTAAGTTTTTGGCCGGAACGGTCCTGTCCCGCCCGCAGCAGGCTGCCGCGCTTGGCTGGTTGATGAGGGCATTGCAACAGCGGGAGAAAAACCCTGCGTTGTTAAGTTCCTCCGATATCTCTGGGGTGGCGCGTCTCGCTGGCCAACAACCCGGCGAGGTGGCAGACCAGTTGAGTGAAGAACTTAAGCGGCGCGAAGACGCTAGGCAACAAATGCTGACCTACAAGTCAAAGCGTCTGCCTTGACCTGTAGCCGGAGTGGTTAGCCGCACCCAAGAATTCAACACCAGCCGCTGGCTGAACTCATCGCTGCGTTGGTTTGCCGAGCACATCGCGCGTGAAGAGAACACGCTAATCACGCCATGCTGGCTGGAAAAGACGTTTCACTTGGTGCCATCAAAAAAGAGGCCTCCGTCAAATTTGACGGAGGCCTCTTTTTTGGGTTAAGTCAGGGCAAGGACAACGACTGACCGTTTGCACCAACCCGTATCCTTGCGCGGTAGTTCGGGGATTATTTCTGCGAAAAAGCCAGTACTAAGCAAGCGGTCTACCTCTGTCGGGTGAGTCGGGTATTCAGGTCCAAATTCGCTGGCATGTCGGCTGCAGCGGGCTTGTAAGACACGACTGGGTTGCTCCTGATTGGCGGCGAGTGTCCGCACGCGGTAGGTGCTGCCGCATCGGGAACGGTAGTGATGGACGGGTTGCATTATTTTCAAGTTTCTTGCCGGCGGGTAGCGTGGCGATAGTTGGCGGCCTCAACCTGGGCCCGTTGTTCCATCGCTTGTTCGCCTGTAATCAAGCCGCGTTTTTCGCGGTTTTTCGTAATGGTTAGTTTTCGGCGCAGGTTGTCGTGGTTGGGATGCTTAGGGTCGAGACGACGTTGAAGCATGGTCGCTACCTGAGGTGCCGCTGCAATTAAGGCGACAGTGGAAGCGTCTTGGCCAGGGGCCGTTGCCTTGCTGTCACGGTGACGATTTTCGAGAAAAATGCTTTTCACTTCGAGGTGGTCGTTAAACCCCCCCCAGAGCTTGCTGACATCAAGGGAGTTGTACGTATTGGTTCCTTTCATTCGAGCGTTTTTAAAGGTCAACAGCAGGTCTTCTGGGCTTTCGCAGTCATATTTTTCGACCAAGTCATAAGCGAATTGCATGAGGTCTTGTGCGTCAGGTGGGTCTTTGACTCGGAATGATTCTACTGAAGCACGCAGAATGATTATCAGCATGTTGGCGACTGTTTTGTCATCATTGGTGCGGATGAGGTCCCTTATTTTAGGCGCGCTTAAAGCTGAGGCCAAGGGATAGTTCAAGTACTAGTTCCCGCATGTTTGGGCTGGTGGCATGGGCTAGCTCCCTAGTCGAAGCGACTTGAGCGGTAGCCAGAAGGTGGGACATGGGAGCTGATAGGTCCAGCGCTGTGTTGTTGGACCCCTGGGGCGAGCTTGAGGCGGTTATCGCGGGCATCATTGAGCATAAATCGTTTGGAAGTGGCTACCCAGTCTTTGCGGCGTGGGGCTTCACCGGTTTTTTTGTCGCGCCAACTGCCCACCAACTCGTGGTAGAAGGCTAAGTCGGCGAGTTCGTAGTCCGAGCCACTAAAAGCCGCGCAGAATGCGGCCAAGCCCGCAACTTCCAAACGGTCAAAGGGCACCTCTGGCATGGGCGCATCAACCTTTTTCTGAGAAGAGGAATCACTAGACGATTGGGCCGCCGCGTCACGAATCCGAGAGGAGAAAGTGCCAGAAGATTTCCGACTAATTTTTTCTCTCGGTTCTGGACCTCCCATCCCTTCCATTTTTTTTTGCGCCGCGCCGCCAGTGTCGTTTTCTAGTACTGGTTTAATAGTAGTAGTTTTATCTAATAAGGAGTGATAAGTAACTAGCCATAATTAATCAGCCAGTGTTAGGGGGCAAATTGAATGGTGTATTGCTGCCCGACGCGGTCCAGGATATGCCAGACGGCGGTTT
>JAYULN010000129.1:0-14680 GCA_043763525.1 Hymenobacter sp. | reverse complement strand
TGTTGACCTTGAAATCGCGCAGATTGGGCCGCTCCCGCACCGTGAGCTGGTACTCGGGCGAAGCAAACCCGGCCCCTTTCAGCTGAAACGTCACGTCGCCCTGCGGCTGCTCAAAGGTGTAGCGAAACTGGTCGGCGTGTCCGGCCACCTTACTTAGTCGGCGCTCGCCATCGTTGAATGCGATGCTGACCTCGGCTGGCAGGGCCGCACCCGCCACGCCCACGTCCAGCGTAAAATCCTCGCCCCGAAACGCTGTCAGCCGGGGGTTTTTAATCAAAAACTGAAACGGCGCGGGCGGCGAATACGCCCGCCGGTAGTGCCAGATGCGCTCGGTGCCCTGCTTCAAAAAGCTGGGGTAAAAGGCCAGCAGCGCCAGCAGCACGGCCGCCGGCACGGCCGCGTACTTCCACAGCGGCCGGCTCTGCTGCTGAATATCAATGCCCTTGGCAAACGAGATATCGCCCATTTGGGCCGCCCGCTGCTCCAGGCTGGCCGCAATCAGGGCGTTGTCGCGGGCCTGGCCCTGCAGCTGCAGGGCGTTTAGCAGGCGGTCCTGCACTTCCGGAAACAACTCCCCTACCCGGCGGGCGGCCTGCTCGTCGCTCAGCAGCCGGCGCAGGTTGGTGAGGGCGGCCAGCGGCGTCCAAATCCAGCGGATGAAGCTATAAATCGTGAGGCCGATGAAGCCAAACAGCAGCCCGGCCCGCACCACCGTGGGTAGGTAAAGAAAGTATTCGAGCCCGTTGAAGGCCACGAAAAACGTGAGCAGCAGCCCGCCGGCCACCAGCAGACCGCGCACCAGCAGGTTGAGGTAAAACTTGCGCTTGAAGGCTTCCAGCTCCGTTCGTACCCGCGCCAAGGCGGGGTACTCGGCCGCCGCAGCGCCGCGCTCCATCAGCATCGCCATAAATCAGGTCTTAGTCGGGAAAGATACAACCGGAGCGAGGTGCTTGGTTCGTTTTTAGGGTAGGAGGGTATGGGGGTGAGGGGGTAGGAGTTGTTCGGTTCCAGCTAAACCGGCCTTGCCTCAAAAACTTCTGCCCACTTACCTTCATGCCCTCCTACCCTACCTCTACCCAGGCCGGGCAGTGGTCCGAGTGCACGACGTCGGGCAGCAGGCCCGCGCCGGCCAGGCGCGGTTGCAGGGCGGCGTCGGCCAGCCAGTGGTCGAGGCGCCAGCCCACGTTGCGGCCGCGCGAACCGGCTCGGTAGCTCCACCACGAGTAGTGGCTCGGGGCCTCGCCGTGGTGGTGGCGGAAAGTGTCCAGCAGTCCATCACCCAAAAAATCCTTAAACCACTGCCGTTCCTCAGGCGTGTAGCCGGGGCTGTTTTGGTTGGTTTTGGGGTTGTGCAGGTCGATGGCCGTCTGGCAGCAGTTGAAATCGCCGCCGATGAGCAGCGGCGGCGTGCTGCCGTCGGCCCGCAGCCCGGCCACGTAGGCCCGAAAAAAGTGCAGCCATTCTACCTTGAAAGCCTGCCGCTCCGGCCCGCTGGTGCCCGAGGGCATGTAGGTGTTCAGCACCGATACGTGCCCAAAATCAAGCCGCAGCACGCGGCCTTCATCGTCGTAGCAATTCTGGCCGCAGCCATGCACCACGGCCGTGGGCTCAATTTTCGAGAACGTGGCCACGCCGCTGTAGCCGGGCTTCCGGGCCGGGTGCAGGTAGGCGCGGTAGCCCAGCGCCGCGAAGCCCGACACGTCCAACGCTTCGCGCCCGGCCTTTATTTCCTGGAGGCACAGCACGTCGGGCGCGGCCTCGGCCACCCAGGTCAGCAGGCCCTTGCTCAGGGCCGAGCGCAGGCCGTTGACGTTGTAAGAAACGATTTTCATCGCTGATTGACGTTGATTAACCGTGATTTCACTGATTTTTTAGGTTGTTTTTAGCTGACTGAGCTGACTGGCTGTGATTCCGCTGATTATGGCTTTTGCATAACGAATAGCAAAGCTGCAATCAGCGAAATCACGGTTAATCAGTAAAATCAGTGGTGAAATACTCCAGCACGTGCCATTTCAGCATCCGCTCCTGCTCCTTCAGGTTGGCGAAGGGCACGGGGCGTAATAGCTTGAAGTGCGGCCAGCCGTCCGCGTCCACGCGCTCCAGCTCGTAGTGGCCGCTGAGGCTGAAGAGGCGGCAGGTGGCGATGTGCATCAGGTCCTGCTTCTGCTCCTTGGTGAAGGTGGTGATGCCCTGGTTCAGTTCCTGAATGCCGATGAGCAGCAGCAGCGCATTGAGGTCGGGGCGCTTGCCGAAACGCTCCTCCATCTCCACCATCAGGGTTTCCCAGCGGGCATCGAAATCGGCTTCGGCCTCGGGGTGCTCGGCGGGAGCGGCGTGGTTCGGGTCCTCGCTCATGCGGCGGGCTGGCCGTCGTGGGCGGCTTTGTGGGCGGCGAGGTCGGCTTGTTCCGTAGCCCGCGCTCCGGTGCCAGCTTCCGATTTCAGGATTTCCCAGTACTCCACCGCGCGGCGGAAGTGCGGAATCACGATGCTGCCACCGATGATGTTGGCGATGGCGAAGATTTCATAAATCTCCTCGTCGGTCAGCTTCTCCTCGAAGCATTGGCCCACGTGGTACTTAATGCAGTCGTCGCAGCGCAGCACCATGGAGCAGGCCAGGCCCAGCATTTCCTTGGTTTTCACATCAATCGCGCCGGCCGCGTAGGTGTTCGTGTCGAGGTTGAAAAACCGTTTAATGACCTTGTTATCGGCCGCCAGAATGGTGGCGTTCATCCGCTGGCGGTACTCGTTGAATTCGGTTACTTGGGACATTTTTAGGGAAGGGGAAATAGAGAAGAACATCATGCAGAGCATTCTGCGCATGACGTTCTAATTCCAGCTACATTGCTACTTCAAAATTACTTCCAAACCCCTCCCCCGCTCTACCGCCGATGCTTGTTTCCATTTGGAGGGATTTTGTGGGCCTGATTTACCCGCGCCTGTGCCTGGCCTGCCGTGAGCCCCTGGTAACTGGCGAAACTCACATCTGCACCGGCTGCCGGGCCGAGCTGCCCTACACCGACTACCACCGCCTGCCGCCCGACCAGAACCCGCTGGCTCGCCGCTTCTGGGGCAAGCTGCCCCTGCGCCACGCCCTCAGCTACCTGCGCTTCGTGCGCCACGGCCGGGTGCAGCACCTGCTGCACGAGCTCAAGTACCAGGGCCAGCGCGACGTGGGCACCGCCCTCGGCCAGCTCTACGGGGCCGAGTTGCAAGCGGTAGGCCTCGCCGCTGCTTTCGACCTCATCGTGCCCGTGCCGCTGCACCCGCGCAAGCTGGCCAAGCGCGGCTACAACCAGGCCGCTGCCTTTGCCACCGGTCTCGCCACCGGCCTGCAACTACCGGCCAACAACACTGCCCTCCGCCGGACTACCAACACCAAAACCCAAACCAAAAAGAACCGCGCCCAGCGCTGGCAAAACGTGGCCGAAGTGTTTGAAGTCGAAAACGCCAGCCACCTCATCGGCCGCCGCATCCTGCTCGTCGATGATGTGCTGACTACCGGTGCTACGCTCGAAGCGTGTGGGGCGGTGCTACTGGCTGCCGGCGTGTCCGAGGTCAGCATCGCCACCATCGCCTGCGCCTAAGACCACGGATTAGCACGGATTTTAACGGATTTCACGGATTTTGTGGGCGATTATCGACCGCATAAAAACCAAAAAAGGCTTGCCAACTGGCAAGCCTTTTTTGATGATTTTTAGCGTCCACAAAATCCGTGAAATCTGTGCTAAGTAGTCGAACATAAGTATTCGGCAGTCAGACCCAATGTTAAATCTTGATTGACAGCACTTTGATGTCCGGCTACTGACTGCTTAATACTGGCTGCCTACTTAATCCGTGGTCTTAGCGGTTGCTGCCGGCGTTAATCATCGCGCAGCGGAACCCGATGGTTGCCGTGGCCGAATCTTCGGCCATGAAGCGGCGGGTGCCGGGCGAGAGCCAGTAGGCTACATCGCGCCACGAGCCTCCTTTGTATACCCGCACGTGGTCGTCAATCAGCGACTGGTAGCCTTTCTTATCGTATTTGTCGGCGGGGTCACCCACGCCGTTGCGGCGGAAGGGGTTCAGGTCTTCCACGTCCTGAAACGAGAGGGGGCGGTACACGTCCTGCACCCATTCGTTCACGTTGCCGGCCATGTTGTAGAGGCCGTAGTCGTTGGGTGGGTACGAGTAGATGTAATCGGTAATCATGGCCCCGTCGTTCAGGCTACCGGCGATGCCGGCGTAGTCGCCCCGGCCCCGCTTGAAGTTAGCCAGAAACTGACCCTGCTTGCGGCCGTAGGCGTTGCGGGTCGACTTGCCATCCCAGGGGTAAATGCGCTTTTCCTCCTGGTTCTCGTTGCCCACTTCCTGGGTGCCGATGAGGGCCTGAGCGGCGTATTCCCATTCGGCTTCGGTGGGGAGGCGGTAGTTGGGCAGGGTGTTGCCATTCTCGAGGGCAACATTGCTTTTGCCGTTGCTCAGGCCGCCAGCACCAGTGCCTTCGGCCCCACCGGCGGCACCTTCAACGGCCTTGGCTTTTTTCTTGCCGAATATACTGCCGAGGCCACCCGATTTGCTCGAGCCACTGCTATTGGCGGCGAGGCCTTCGTTCACCTTCGCGGTACGCCAGGTGCAGAAGTCGTCGGCCTGCAGCCAACTCACGCCCACTACGGGAAAGTAGCGGAAGCCGGGGTAGCGCAGGTAATACGTTACGTAGGGGTCGTTGAACGACAGGTCGCGGGCCCACACGGTGGTGTCGGGCAGGGCCGACTTATAAAACTCTTCGGCCGAGTCGGTACGGATAAAGTGCAAGTATTCGAGCCAGTGAATGTTGGCTACTTCGGCTTCGTCCATGTAGAACGAGGCGATGGTTACCGTGCGCTCGATGTTGTCGTGCGACATCGTTACGTCTTCCTCTTGCGAGCCCAGTACGGTGCGGCCACCTTCGATAAACACGAGGCCGGGGCCTTCGGGAATTTTCTTGAAGTTGGCAACAGACATACCCTTCTCAGTATTGTACTCAATACCGGTAGTAGAAGAATATTTGCCTGGCTTTGAAGCGGTGGCATGCCCACTTTTATTGCAGCCAGTTAAGGCTGCAAGGCCCACCGCAGCCAAGCATAAATAATTAGTTAATTTCATAACAAAGTTAAAGTGAGTATGGGGGAGGAGGGGTTAGCGAGGGCAATTAGGACACAATAGTACAAAAAATTAGAATGCCGGACAAGGGGCCGTCGGGTAAACACGTCTTTTTAGGCGACGATGGGCATTTTCTAATCGGTCAAACGTACGCAGGGCTATGGTTATTTCGTGAGCGCCGCCCAAATCGGCGCTCAGGCGGCTCAGGCCAACGTCGTAGCTGTAGCCCACGCGCAGGCCACCGGCCTGCACGCCAGCCACTACGGCGAGCACGTGCTGGGTGCCAACGCTGCCGGGCAAGGAAATGTTGCGATAGACCGCCCCGACAGTTACGGGCGAGACCGTGAGGTAGAGGCCGGTTTCGATGCGTTGCGAGCCACCCTGCCGAATATAGGCCGCCACGGGCGTGTAGCTCACTTCGCGGGTGGCCAGGCCGGTGGCGGGCTTGATAACAAAGAACTTATAGCCGCCCGAGGCGCTGAGCAGCAGGGGCAGCTGGCTTTGCTGCCGAAAGCCGAGGCTGGGCTGGTTGAGGTGCTGGCCGGCCAGGCTCAGCCAGCCTTGCTCGGTGTAGAGCACGGCCCCGGTGCCCAGGCTGAGGTAGTTGACGGGCGGAAAATCGAGGGCTTCGGCCGAGGGGCCGGCCACGGTGCCATCCTCCGCTATCTGGTCGCCGAACACGAAATTGTCATATCCGACGCGCTGGCGGCCGTAGCTGGCCCGCAGGCCGCCGCTGAGGGCCAGCCGCTCGGTGAGGCGGGTGTGGTAGGCGTACAAGGCCCCGATTTCGAGGCGGGTGTAGCCCACGGCCCCGGTGCGGTCCTGGTTGATGAGCAGGCCCAGGGCGTGGTGCTGGCCGGGCGTGTTGAGGCGCAGGTCGGCGGCGGCCTGGGTGCTGACGAACGAGCCGGCCAGGGTGGGCAGCTGGTTGCGGTAGCTGAGCGTGACGCTGTAGTCGTCGACCAGGCCCGCGAAGGCGGGGTTGGTGTGCAGGCGCGTGGCAAAAGGCTGCGAGAAATAAACGTCCTGCGCCCGCGCTCCGGCCTCGGTGCCCAGCAGCAGACTGGCGGCCAACCCGAGCCGGCCCAGAGAAAATAATGGATGGAAACGCCTTGGCATAGGAAACGACACAACGCCGCCCACGCCTGGTTTAGTGCGGCCGATTGGGCGAATGTACGGCCAGCGGCCGCGTGGGCCTCCCCTACTTTTGCAGCACCTTCACGCTGAGGCGGCGGTTTTTAGCCCTTCCCTCTTCGGTGGTGTTGGGGGAAATGTTGTAGCGCGGGCCGTAGCCCCGGGCCTCGATGCGGGTGGGGCTGATGCCCATTTCGACCAGGCTGGCCCAGGCGGTGCGGGCGCGGGCTTCGCTCAACATCTTGTTCACTTTGTAGGTGCCGGTGCTATCGGTGTAGCCGCCGAGCTTGACGCGGGCCTGGGGGTAGGCACGCAGCAGGGCCGCCAGGTTGCGCAGCTGGCTGATGGATTCGGTGGTGAGCGTGGCCTTGCCGGCATCGAAATACACGCGGTCGAAATTGTACCAGCCCTTGGTCAGGTCGAGGGTATCGACCTGCATTTGGGGAGTGGTGATGAAACGGTACAGGAAGCTTTCGGTCGAGTTGGTGCCCACGCCCGCAATCACGCTGCCGTTGGCCAGCTTGAGGGTGGTGGGTTGGCCGGTATCGTAGATGTAGTTGCCGCTTTTGGCATCGTAGCGCCCCGGCACGATAATGTCGGCCACTTTGGGGCTCGTGCCGGGCCGCCGGGCGGCGTAGCGGTCGCTGGGGTAGCGGTAGTAACGCCGGGGGCCGGCCGCTGGCGTAGGGGCCGCGCGGGCAACCGACCCAGCGGCTGGCGGTGGGCTGGCGGGGCTAGCTGGCACACTTTGGTTGGCCGGCGCACTCTCCGGCACGGCCTGATTCCGGGACTTTGGCGCAGACGGCCGGCCGGCGCTTGCCGAGGTGGAAGCCGTAAGTAGCACGGAACCGCCCATCTTGCCCTCTGGGGCGAGCACCTCGGCGGTTGTCGCCGTTTTTTCGGCGGCACGGCCGGGGCGACCTTTGGGCGGGCTGACCGCCAACTTGCTGAGGGTGAAGGTGAACGCGGTTATTTTACCATTTTCCAGAAAGATGCTTTCCAGCGTCTGGGGTTGGTAGCCGCCTTGGCCTACCTGCATCACGTAGGGGCCGCCCATCATCAGGTTGGGGATAACGAACCGGCCGGCCCCGTCGGAAGCCACCGCGTGGCGCACCCCGGAGGGCAGGTGAATAACGGTGACGGCCGCGCCGGGCAGCGGCTTGCGGTCGTCGGTCAGCACGCTGCCCATCAGGCTCATACTGGTTACCTGGGCGTGCCCCGAGCGGGTGCTAAGGACGAATAAAAAGGAAAAGACCGTAAAAAAGAATTTCATGAGGGAAGGGCAGAAATAGGCGTGATGCCGAGAACTTAGCGGAAGAGGCCAGGCAAACAACTGAATGTGCAAGGCTGGCTGTGCATCGGTGGAAAATTACTGATAGACAAACCGTTTGTTGATGGATTGTTTCGTGAGCACCGAACGCTGATTGGTACTGAAAAAGTAGTGACTTAAGCAGAGAGGGTCAAATATACCCAAAAATCTGGTTTGTAATAATTCGACAATAATCTATAACTTATTTAATTGGCTAAGTTGATTTATTGGCGCAAGCGGCTGCTATTTGCTGGGTTTGAGGGGGAAAGGATGTGAGGGCATTGGCCCCGTCGCTTTGGGCGCGGCGGCAATGCGGGCCCGGGCACCGTTGTTGCAGCGGCTTGGCAGAGTTGGTTGGGCTTAAGAAAATGCGGTAGCCTGGCCGTTTTACCTTTGGTGCGAATAACTTATCAATCCTGCTATGCGGAAAATACTGTTGGGTGTCGTTGTGTTTCTGGTAGTGCTGGTGGCGGCCGCTGCCCTGGCCCCGTTGCTGTTCAAGGACAAGCTGCGGGCGCTGGCCGACCGCCAGATTGCCCAGCGGGTGCGAGCCCAGGTGCAGTACAACCCCGCCGATATCGACGTGAGCGTGTTTCACTCCTTCCCCGATTTGACGCTGGATATCAAGAACCTGCGCGTGATTGGGCTCGATTCTTTCAGCCGCGACACGCTGGCTTACCTGCCCGGCATGCGCGTGGGGCTCGACCTGATGACCGTGCTCAAGGGCCAGGAAGTGAAGATTAATACCGTGGAGCTGGAGCGGCCCGACCTGAGCCTGCGCCGCCTGAAAAGCGGCCGCGCCAATTGGGACGTGGTGATTTCGGACTCGGCCGCCGCCGCCAAAGGCCAGGATACCAGCCAGGTAAGCCTCGCCATCAAGGGCTGGAAGCTGACCGACGGCCGCCTGCGCTACGAAGACCTGACCCTGCCCTTCTCGATGGAGGCGCGCGGCGTGAACCACACCGGCAGCGGCGACTTCGCCCGCAACGTGTTCGACATGAGCTCGCAGACCACGGCCACCGACCTCGACATGACCTACAACGGCGTGGCCTACGTGACCGACAAGCAGCTTGATGCCGACGTGACGATGAACATGGATTTGAGCCGGAACCTGTACACGTTCAAGGACAACAAGATTAAGCTCAACGACTTCCCGTTCAGCTTTGCGGGGGTTATCGGGCTGCCGAATAAGGACGATATTACCTACGACGTGACGTTCAAGGCGCTGGAAACGGACTTCAAAACCCTGCTGAGCCTGGTGCCGGGGGCTTATACCGACAAGTTTAAGAACATCGAAACCAGCGGCAAGGTGGCGTTTGATGGCTACGCGAAAGGCACGCAGACTGCTACGCACCTGCCCGGCTACGGCGTGAACCTGGTAGTTACCAACGGCCAGTTTAAGTACCCCGAATTGCCGCAGGCGGCCAAAAATATCAACCTGAAGATGAAGGTGACCAACCCCACGGGCGTAACCAACGATTTGAAAGTCAATATTCCGCAGTTTCACCTCGACCTGGGACCGAACCCGGTGGACGGCAACGTGGCCATCGACGGCCTGGCCCCGATGAAGGTGGACGGCCGCGTGAAAGCCAACGTGAACCTGGCCGAAGCCCTGAAGGTGTACCCGGTGAAGGACCTGGCCATGCGCGGCCAGCTGTTCGTGGACGGCACCGCCAAGGGCATCTACTCGAAAACGCAGATGCCGGTGGTGAACGCGGCCATCCGGCTGAGCAACGGCTTTGTGAAATCGGCCAAGTTCCCGGCTCCGATTGAGAGCATCAACCTGAGCGGCACGGTGGTGAACACCACGGGCCAGGTGAACGACACCCAGATAAACCTACCCCAGTTTCGGATGGTGCTGGAAGGCGAGCCGCTGGAAGGCCGCCTCTCGGCCCACAACATCGACAAGCCGGTGTTCGACACCAACGTGCGCGGCACGGTGGATTTGACTAAAATTACCAAGATTTTCCCGCTGAAGGGCATGACCGTAACCGGCCGGGTGGCCGGCGATATTGCCGCAAAGGGAAACATGGCCGACGTGGAAGCCGGCCGCTACCAGAACGTGGTGGCCAGCGGCACGGTGCGGGCCAGCAACGTAACCTACAAGAGCGCCGATCTGCCGCAGGGCGTGCGCATCAGTAGCGGTACGGCCACCTTCAACAATAACCAGATTGCGCTGCAAGGCGTGAACGGCGTGGCCGGCAGCTCCGATTTTGCGGCTTCGGGCACCATCAGCAACTACCTGGGCTATTTGTTTACGCCGGGCCAGCCGCTGCGCGGCAACCTGACGGTGAACTCGCGCAATTTCAACGTGAACGAGTGGATGGTGGACGAGGTATCGGCCAAGCCCACGGCCACCGGCGGCCGGCCCCCGGCCAAGGCCCAGGGCGTGTTGCAGATTCCGAAGTTCTTCGATTTGGTGCTGAACAGCCACGTCGACAACGTGACCTACGACAACCTGAAGCTGACCAATGCCCAGGGCGTAGTGGCGGTGAATGACCAGACGGCCACGCTCCGCAACCTCACCTTCAACACCTTGGGGGCCACGTTTGGCACCACGGGCAGCTATAGCAGCAAGAACCTGGCCCACCCCCGGTTCAACTTCGGGCTGAACATCAAGGACCTGAGCTTTCAAAAGGCGTTTTCGGCCTTCAATACCATCAAAACGCTGGTGCCGCTGGCCAGCCAGGTGGAGGGCATCTTCGGCACCAACTTTAGCGTGAGCGGCGAAATGGCCCCCGACATGTTCCCGAACCTAGCCACGCTGAGCGGCAAAGGCCTGTTCGACGTAGTGCGGGCCGCCATTGGGCAGTCGGAGGCGCTGAACAAAATTTCGGCCCTTACCACACTGCCCGACCTGAAGAACTTTGTGGTTATCAACAAAAAGATTCAAGCCGACATTGTGAATGGTAACCTGGTGGTGCAGCCCTTCGAGCTGGTCATTGGCGATATCAAGATGACCTTAGGCGGCTCGAACAGCCTGACCGGGGCGCTGGCTTACGTCACGGCCATCAACACGCCCACCGGCAAGCTGGGCAACGCGCTCAATAGCCAGCTTACCCGCCTCACGGGCGTGCAAAACATTCAGGGCACCGACCGCGTGACGCTGGGCCTGAACATTGGCGGCACCGTGCAGGCCCCGATAGTAAAGTTGACCAGCGGCAGCATGAAGGACCAGGGCAAAGCCCTGGTGCAGAACGTGGCCAAGCAAAAAGCCCTCGACCTGTTGGGCGTGAAGCTCCGTACCATCAGCAAGGAGGACAGCGTGCGCCGCGCCGGCCAAACCGCCGAGGAGGCCGCCGCCCAGGCCGAGCTCGACAAAAAGCAGCAGCGCATTGATGCCGCCAACAAGGCCAAAGAGCAGCTGGCCAAGGGCTTCAACAACCTGTTCAACAAGCCCAAGCCAAAACCCAAGCCGGTGGAGCCCGAGCCCAAACCCGCGCCGGTCGACACGGCCAAGAAAGGGAACTAGGTCGTTGTGTTCATGAGGCGTGGCACCATTATTGGACGAGCGACAGTCCGGTAGCTCGACAGTAGGCCGGGCTGCTTCATGTCCAATTATTTCCCTCAATCATTTTCCTATGACCGTTAACCGTCTCCTCCCCTTAGCTTGTGCTGCCCTGCTGGGCCTGGCCGGCTGCTCCAAAGACTCCGAAAACGCCAATTCGTCGAAGCTGGAAGTGCGCCTTACCGATGCCCCCGGCGACTTCCGCAGCGTGGTGCTGGATGTGCGGCAAGTGGAGGTGCATTTGAAGGAAGAAAACGACCCCGATGGCTGGAAGATGCTGGGATTCAACGCGCAAGCCATTGATGTGCTCAACTACGTGAACGGGAAGTCGGCGCTGCTCGTGAGCGAGGATTTCGCCCCCGGCGACCTCAAGGAAATCCGCCTCATACTCGGACCCGATAGCTACGTTATCGGCCGCGACGGCCTGCGCTACGACCTGAAAACGCCCAGCGGCCAGTCGTCGGGCGTGAAGCTGAAGCTCGACAAAGCCACCCTGAAGCAGCGCGAAACCTACCAGCTGCTGCTCGATTTCGACGTGGCCAAGTCGGTGAAGGAGCGCGGCGGCTGGAAGGTCGGCGACGACAAGAAGGAGCGCTACGTGCTTAAGCCCGTGATTCGGGTAGTGGCCCAGGACCTGCGCGGCGGTCTGCGCGGCACCGTAACGCCGGTGGCGGCCCTGCCCCAGGTGCTGGCCATCCGCACGTCGGGCCTGCTCAGCCCCGATACGGTGAGCACCTCGGCCGATGCCTCGGGCGAGTACCGCCTCGGCGGGCTGGCGGCTGGCACCTATCGCGTCGAGCTGTTCCCGAGCACCACGGCCCCAACGGGCCAGAATGCCTACCGCCACGTAACGCTCACGGGCATCGTCGTCACCAACGACGCGGTAACCGAAATCAAGCCCACCACGCCGCTGAATTAAGCCCGGCCGGGATGAGTGAAAAGCAGAAACGGCCGTCTCCTGTTCGGGGGACGGCCGTTTCTGCTGAAATAGCTAAAGGGCTACAGGCTTACTGCCGTTTGGCTGGCGGCGCTTAGCTCGCGGCAGTAGGTGATGAAGTCGGAGTTGACGGGCTCGAAGCCGTGGTCGCGCAGGCGGGTGGCAACCTGGGCGCGGTGGTAGCTGGCATGCACCACGGCGTGGGTGAGAATGTCATGCACCTGGCTGTGGTAGGCATTGCCCAGCGAGTTGGTGTAGGATATGAGACGAGCCAGCTCCGTTTCGTCGGCACGCACCATGAGCTGGTGCAGGGGCTCCGAAGTTTGCCCGTGCAGCCGGTGGCAAGTGGCCAGGTCGTGCTCCTGCCACACTTTTACGGGGCTGGCGGTGCCGCCAATGCGCGAAATCCAGATGGCCTGGGCATTGAGAACGTGGCTGAACAGGCGCAGCACCACGGCCGGAATTTCCTGGCCGGTAGCGGCCACTTCGTCGAGGCGGTTCAGCACGGTGGCGTTGGCCCACACGTTGAAAGCGCCGAGTTTTTCGAGGGTATTCATTGGGTTGAGTTATGAGTCTTGAATTATGAGTTATGAGTTGAAAAGGGAGAATTGCCAAAAGGGCAACTCATAATTCAAAACTCATAATTCATCATTTCCTTCATCTCGGGTCTTGCCAGACCAGTTTCTCGTTGGTTTTGTTTTTATCGAAATCCGGGCATTTGCCGTCGCCCTTGCCGGTGATGCCGCCGTCGGGGTTGCACACCAGCTTGCCCTTGGTGTCGAGCACCTCGGAATATTGGTCGCAGCACGGGGCCGAGATGTAGTACACCGTTTGGCCGCCGTAGCGGTAGCGCAAAATGCGGGTGATGGGGTTGCGCTTGCGCTCGCCCAGCACGGTTTTGATGCGGGCCTTCAGCCAGCCCGGACGGGCCGTGGTGTCCGACTCAATTGCCCGCACATACACGGGGGCCACGGTGTTGGCACTGGTGGGAGCGGGCGTGTTCTGGCCGCTCACCTGGCCGCCGGGAGCCGGCGTGGTGGGGGTGGTCACGCTTACCTGCTGGTGGGCACAGGCGGTGGTCAGCATCAGCGAAGCGGCGAAAGAAAGCAGGCGCATGGAGTTAAGGAACAATGAATAATGAGCAGATGACGAGTTGGCTGCCGATGAAAAAATCTTCTTTCGGCGCTCGCGGCGGCTTGTAGCTTACGCCCCCGCCGAGGTGCGAGTTGGCCTCGGCCGCAAATAAGCCTGCTGCCCGGCTACTGGAAGATGCGGGGGCCGAATATCAGGCCGCCCACCACCAGCGCGCCCAGGGCGGCCAGCAGCACGGCCCCGGCGGCCACGTCTTTGGCCTTGCCGGCCAGCGGGTGCCAGGCCGGTGAGGCCAGGTCGGTGAGGGCTTCGATGGCGGTGTTCAGCAGCTCGGCCGTCCACACGCCCGCCACGGCCAGGGCCAGCAAGGCCCATTCCAGGCGGGCAATTTGGTAGTAGAGCCCCGCGCCGATGACGGCCACCGTGGCCACCGCGTGAAATCGCAGGTGAACTTCGGAGCGCAACGCCGCCCACACGCCGCGCCCGGCGTGGCCGAAGCTGGCCACGCGCCGCTGCCACCGCCGCTCGGGCGGGCGCAGGCGTTCGGGCAGGGGCTGGGTTGGCTCAGCCACGGGGGTCAAACTCCTGAAACACCGACTCGCGCAGGGCCGGCCACTCGGGCCGGATGATGCTGAAAATGACCGTGTCGCGCCGAATGCCGCCCTGCGTGGGGCGGTGGCTGCGCAACGTGCCTTCCTCGGTGGCGCCCATGCGGGTCATGGCCGTGCGCGACTTATGGTTGCGCGCGTCGGTTTCCAGCTCCACCCGCTCGCAGCCCAGCGCCCCGAAGGCATGGCTGAGCAGCAGGTGCTTGCAGGCCCGGTTCAGGCCCGAGCGCTGGAAGGCCGTGCCCACCCAGGTGTAGCCGATGCTCAGGCGCTGGTCGGCCGCGCTCACATTGTAGTAGCTGGTGCTGCCGGCCAGTGCCCCGGTTTCGCGGTCGACGATGGCAAACGGGTAGCGCAGGCCCTGCTCGCGGGCCTCCAGGGCCTGGCGGATGTACGCGGCCAGGCTCACCGCGTCGTCGGCCCGCGTGAGGGTGTACTGCCACAGCTCCTCGTTGAAAGCCACGGCTTTGAGGGCTTCAAAATCGTTGGTTTCGAGCGGGCGCAGGCGCACGCGGCTGTTTTCGAGAACGATGGGGGCGGAGAACTCCATAGGACGCAGCGTTAGTTGATTTCGCCCACCATTTCTTCCGGCTTCATCCACTCATCGAACTCGGCTGCCGTGATGTAGCCCAGCTGAATAGCGGTTTCTTTCAGCGTCGAGTGGTTTTTGTGGGCCGTTTGGGCAATTTCGGCGGCTTTGTAGTACCCGATGTGCGGGTTGAGGGCCGTCACAAGCATCAGCGACGAATCGACGTGCTTTTTGATGTTAGCTTCGAGGGGCTCGATGCCCACGGCGCACTTGTCGTTGAAGGCCACGCACACGTCGCCGATGAGGCGGGCCGAGTGCAGGAAGTTGTAAATCATGACCGGCTTGAACACGTTCAGCTCGAAGTGCCCGCTCATGCCGCCGATGTTGATGGCCACGTCGTTGCCCATCACCTGGGCGGCCACCATGGTCATGGCCTCGCACTG
>JAYULN010000128.1:0-6016 GCA_043763525.1 Hymenobacter sp. | reverse complement strand
AGCTCGACCGCCTGGGCCGCTCCCTGAAGCATTTACTCGATATGGTAGCGGAGTTGGAGTTTCGGGGCGTGGGCCTGGTTTCGCTTACCGATGCCATCAACACGACCTCGGCCCAGGGCCGGCTCGTGTTTAACCTGTTCGCCTCACTGGCCGAATTTGAGCGGGAGCTGATTCGGGAGCGCACTCATGCGGGACTGGCCTCTGCCCGGGCGCGAGGCCGGGTGGGTGGCCGCCGGCGAGGACTATCGGACGAAGCGGAGCGCACGGCCATCGTGGCTGAGACGCTTTACCGCGAGCAGCAGCTCGGGGTGAACGAGATTGCCCAGCGCCTGCGCATCTCCAAAGTCACGCTCTATAAATACCTACGCCACCGGGGCGTCGTCATTCACAGTCATCGGAAAGCCGCTGCGGTCAAGTCGACCAAGTGAATTTTGTGCCTACCCGTCGGTAAAATTCCTTAACGTGCTATTTATTCCGTTTTCTGAGAGGACCCCTACACGGCTATCCCGTTCGGGAACTCTAAGCCGTGCCACCAGGGCTAATTGCCTTCAGGATATTATGGAATATCTTATCCATCAAGCGAGTGTCGGCTGTGATGATTTCCGCAGTGGCCAGCATGCCCGCCCGAAAAACAATTGTCTTATTATGAGTAGTTTTCAGGCCTCGGGGTAAGGTCACCTTCGCCAGGAATGTCCCATCCTTCAGAGGAACAGCCGAAATGTAAGCTACTTTCCCCACCACCGCGCCAAACTCCTGAAAGGGGTAACTGCCAAATTTGATTATAACCGTTTGATTGACCTTAATCTTTCCAAGGTTGTACTGCGGAATATTCACTTCACCAAATGCTTCGGTGGCGGCGGGTGCGACGGTAAATACTTCCTGGCCAACAGTGACCAGCTGTTTTTCCTGCAAAAAGGAATTAAAAAAAATAGTGCCCGATGTTGGGGCCGAGAGGATGTACTTGCTCTTCCAGCTCTGCACGGCACTTTTGAGGCTGTACAGGGCCTGCGTAAATACGTTTTCCTGCTGAGCCATTCGGTTGTCGAGCTCGATGAGCTCTCCACACTTGGCCGTCTGTTGCGCTTCATTCGTCAGAATGTTCGCTTGCATCTGCTCCAGTGGGAATTTCTTGGCCAGATAGCGGCTTTGTTCCTGCCTGAATACCACAGGGGCAATCACCTTCTTTTCGAATAGCTCCTGTTGAGCGGCGAACTCCTGTTGGGCAAGGAGCAGGTCTTCTTGGTAAAGGTTTTTTTGTCTTAGCAGGTTGCTCTTCAATGCAGCAAGGGTTTGTAAATCATGCGCAAGCATTGTTCTTTTCTGGGAGTAGTAGTGCCCAGCCCGAAAAGAAAGGTACTGAACCAAGGCCATGTCAAAAACCTGAAAATCACTTTGGAGCTCCCCCAAATGTTGAAAAGTAGATGCCGACCCCAGGCGCTGCAAGTCCCGCTCGAAGGAGCCATCTGGCGTGCGAACCGAGACTTGCAGCGCCGCCAGCCAAGCGGCGAGCGCTAGCACCTGCTCGTGCAGGGCGGTGCTTTCCAGAAAAGCAAGGGCATCGCCGCGCCGCACCTGCTGGTTGTCCACTACCAGGAGCCTGACCAGCTTGCCTTCTACCCGAGCCTGCACGGGCTTGGGGAAGTTGGGCGTGGTGAGGCGTAGTGAGGTGGAAATATTATCGGGGTATTTGATGAAGTAACTCCCCCAGATGACCATAGCCAACAAGCTAAATATCAAGGTAATGCCCCAGCGCAACATCCACGACGGTATTTTCTGCATTACCTCAAGCATTTCCTCACTGCGCAGCGCCGGATGATGGAGGGGCAGGGAATGCGGGGGCGGAATCGGGAGTTCGGGCATAGCCAGAAGAGAAGGGGTTGACGGTTGACGGTTACACGTATTTGAGGCTTCGCGCTTAGCCCCCCAGCTCCAGCTGGTTGCGAATCAGCTCGAAGTATTTGCCTTTCCGGCCCACGAGCTCGTTGTGCGAGCCCTGCTCTACCACCCGGCCTTTCTCCAGAACAATTATTTGGTCGGCATTGCGCACCGTGCTTAGGCGGTGGGCCACCACCACCACCGTTCGGCCGCGGAAGAACTCGGCCAAATTATTCATAATCACAATCTCGTTGTTGGCATCGAGGGCATTGGTGGCCTCGTCGAAAAAAATGTAGCGCGGGTCCTTGTACACCGCGCGGGCAATGAGAATGCGCTGTTTTTGCCCCTGGCTAATGCCGTTGCCTTCGGCCCCGATTTTGGTGGCGTAGCCCAGCGGCAGGCCTTCAATAAACTCCCGGATGTTGGCCACCTGCACGGCGTGTAGCAGCCGGGCAATGTCCAGTGTCTCGGCTCCCAGGGCGATATTGTTGGCAATGGTATCAAAAAAGATAAACCCCTCCTGGCTCACTACCCCGCAGTTGGCGCGCCAGTAGTGGTGGTCTACATCCGCGAGGTTGCTCTGCCCAAGGCGAATTTCTCCCTCGTTGGGGGCATAAAACTTTAAGAGCATCTTCAGCAGCGTGGTTTTCCCGCTGCCGCTCGTGCCCACGATGGCAGATGTTTTGCCCTCGGGAATACGCAGCGTAATGCCGTCGAGCACGGGGCTGCTACCGGCCGTGTCGTAGCGAAAGCTCATGTTGCGGATGGAGAGGTCCTGGTGCTCGGGGGGCAGTATAAACCCCTGCCGGGCAACGCTCTGCTCGTCCTCCATCTCGTGAATTTCACTGAGCCGCTCCAAGCTGATTTTCGCCTCCTGAAAGGATTGTAGAAAACTAATGAACTGCTCAATTGGGCTGTTCAGTTGCCCGATGATGTACTGGACCGAGAGCATGGCCCCAAGCGTCATTTGCCCGGTAATCACGGCCCGCGCCGCCAGGAAGGTGATAACAATATTTTTCCCTTCGTTGATAAAATGAGCCCCCGTCTGCTGATACTGGTTCAGGGCCAGTGATTTGGTGTTGAGCTTGAACAGCCGCATCCGGATGGATTCCCAGCGCCACCGCTTGGGAAGCTCCGCATTGGCAAGTTTAATCTCCTGCATGCCATTGACGAGTTCCACGATGGCACTCTGTTCTTTGGCTTGTACCTCGAAGCGCTTGAAGTCCAGTTTCCGGCGCGGCTTAAGAAAAAGCAGCACCCATAGGCTGTAGAGGGCGCTGCTGAGGAAAAAGACTGCAAATATTTTGGTGTTGAAATACAGTAGGACCAGCCCGAAGGAGATGAGGTTGAAGAGGGAAAACAGGATTTCCAAAGAAGAATTCGTTAGGAAACTCTCAATCCGCCGTTGGTCGTTGATGCGCTGCATGATGTCGCCGAAGAGCTTCACGTCGAAAAACGACATGGGCAGGCGCATGAGCTTGATGAAGAAGTCGGTCAGGACCGAGAGGTTGAGCCGGATGCTGATGTGCAGCAAAATCCAGCTGCGGATGAACTCGATACTCGTTCGGCCGAGGAACAGCGCCACCTGCGCTGCCAGTATCAAATACACAAACCGCAGGTTCTGCGTGTTAATGCCGACATCCACGATGGACTGGGTGAGGAAAGGCAGCATCAGCTGGATGCTGCTACCGGCCAGCAACCCGATTAGCAGCTGTACGATGAGCTTGCGGTAGGGGGTAAGGTGCGCAAACAGGCTCCGGAAGCCGTACAGCGTTGTTGCCGGCTCGCCTTCTTCATCCTCGTAAAAGCTCGGGGTGGGCTCAAGCAGTAAGGCAATACCGGTGCTGCCTGGCCCCTCGGCCGAAGCTCCCCACTTGGCACAGAATTCTTCGGTGGTGTAGGTGAAGAGGGTGCCCGCGGGGTCGGCCACGTAAACTTTGTTGCGTTTAAATTTATAAACAATAACAAAATGCTCTTGCTGCCAGTGGGCGATGAGAGGCAACGGAACTTCCGTGGTCAATTGCTTAAATGTCAGCTTTGTGCCGAGGGTGTGGAAGCCGAATTTTTCGGCGGCCTGGCTGATGCCCAGCAGCGAAACCCCCTCCCGGCTGATGCCGCTGGCATCGCGCAAGGCCTGCAAGCTCAGGTTGCGGCCGTAGTGTTTGGCAATCATCCGCAGGCAGGTTGGCCCGCAATCCATCATGTCGAGTTGCTTGTATAGCGGAAAGCTGCGCATAAAAAAGTCGAAATGAAGCAGGATTAAGGATTGAGGAGGAATAGTTTGGACCACCCTGTTTGGGCCGGGCTGGCAAAAGCCGTTAGCACCAGCCCCGTGCCCGCGAGGCCTTCCAGCAGCCCGTAGCGCTGTTCCATATCCGTCGGGCTGCCGGGGTCGAAGGGGCGGATGGAGAAATCGGCCTGCAATGCCTGCAACTGGGCCGGCAGGTGTTCAAGAGTTATCGCCAGCCACTCCTGGGCCCGTTGGCCGAGCGCGGCATCACCGGTTAGCTCGAAGAGGCGCTGAAAGAGAAATGCAATGCCCGCCGTGCCGTGGCAGAATCCGGTGTTCATGCGCTGGGCGCTCCCGACATCCCGGCCGGCGGCATGCAGCGCAACCTGGAGCCCTTTTCGGTACCAGGTGTCGTTCCGGAAATAGCCTCCCGCACGCAGCAACACGTAGGCGATGCCTAAATCGCCGTAGCACCATGCCAGTTGGCTGGGCCCCGGGGCTTGCTGCGTGCCGGCGGCAACGGTGGAAGGGAATAGCGAAGGCCCGTCTGTCAGTTCCTGCGCCAGCAGAAAAGCCAGGGCCTGCTCCAGGAGGGCGCGGCATTTCTCGGGTGCCACGCCCTGCTGGTGTAGGCCGAGCAGAAACATAATAATGCCCGGAGAACCATGGGCCAACCCGAGGTTAATATTCACGACTTCGGCGCTTCTCTCGGCGCTTTCTTCGGGGCTGTCTATTGTCGCGTTCCACGCTACGCCCACTGGCATGGGCAGGGCCAGGTCCTCCAGGCGCAGGAGCAGGGTTTCCTGCAGGGCCCGGTGGTCTTGCCCGGCATCTTCCGTCAGGAAAAGACTCGTGCCTATAAACCCGTAAAACAGGTCATAGTCCCGGTCCAGATAAAAGCTGCTCAGGGACGCGATGACCATCGGCCGCACGTCTTCGACGATGGCCGCGGCATCTTCATCAAGCACGC
Organism: Hymenobacter sp.; assembly: GCA_043763525.1. GTDB lineage: Bacteria > Bacteroidota > Bacteroidia > Cytophagales > Hymenobacteraceae > Hymenobacter. Next base: position 941 of record JAYULN010000128.1, on the reverse strand, counting down.
CCAGGCTCACCAGGTGAGCGATTACCCAACTCAATCCGGTAAAGCCCGTTCCCAAAAAGCAGGTTTGGTCCGTGCTGTTGGTGGCTTCCACGGCGGCTTCCAGGTGCTGGATGAAAGGCTCCAGCAGGGATTCATCCTGCTGGTACAAATACAGGTAGGCGTGAAACAGCGCAATGCCGGCATTGCCCTGGAGCAGGGTCGGCAGGTGTTGGGCCGGGCTGCGGGCCAGCAGCGAGGCAATGGCGGCCAGATTGCTATCAATCAGCGAGCGGGACGAGGCAGACATAAACGGTAAGTCAAAAACGCCGTGAGGAGGTAAAGGGCAGGTTGGGGCCGGGCTGCTACGGCATTTGTAGCACCGGCTCCGGCTGGGCATCCCCAAGGGCATTGCGGCGTTCCTTGGCTAGTGCTGAAGCGTAGAACTGGTACAAGAAATCGTACAGTACCATTTCCTGAAGGCGTTGCCTGGAACGAAACAGCCGGTTCAAAAACATGTGAACGTAGGACTCCAGCAGGCCCGTGTAGTCAACTTCCAACTGGCCCGCGTGGTGCGCGTCAAGAATGGCCTCGATGGCGGGCTGCCACGCGCGGCTTCGCGCGGCCAAGGCCGCAAACACCGGGAACAGCTCCGCTGCCGGGTCCGGGGCTGCGCTCATCATCTGCTCGATGCGGGTGCGGTCCTGCCGATAACGATGGCTCAGGGACTTTTTGGCTTGCGAAGAATGCACGTTGAACTCCTGCTTGAAACGGCCCTGGAGGCTGTAAAAAAAGGCTTTTTTATCGTGCAGGCTCAGTCCAAAATCCTGTAGCAAGGCATCCGTGCCCCGCATGGCAATCAGCCAGCGCAGGTCATCGCCCGCGTCGCCGGGGTCGAGCAGGGAAATAATTTGCGCCACGGCCTCGCTGTCGCGCCAGAACAGGGTTTCACTCAGCGCCATCGT
>JAYULN010000127.1:0-2451 GCA_043763525.1 Hymenobacter sp. | reverse complement strand
GACATCACCGCCCCCGAGCTCCACCAGCGCCAGCAAGCCGGCGAAACTCCTGCCATCATCGACGTGCGCGAAACCTGGGAATACGAAGAAGGCCGCATCCCCGGGGCCCAAAACATTCCCCTCGGCACCCTGCCCGATAAGCTCGACAACCTCGCCGAGCTGAAAGACCAGGAAGTCATTGTGCATTGCAAGAGCGGCAGCCGCTCGGCTTCGGCCAAGGCATTCCTCACCCAGCAGGGCTTCACCAACGTGCGGAATTTGCTGGGCGGCTACCAGGCGTACTCGGCGTAACCCCACACTCCTGCCCCTCGAGCCCCTAAGAGGCTGTTTAAGTTAGTGGCCTTCAAAAAAGCATTCTGTTACCCCCAATCAGATACTTCAGGGGCAGCCGTTGCTGCAAACGGACCAACTTTCCGCCAAGCAGGCGCCAGCGGTTGGCTGGAAGACAGGCAAATAGTTGCCTTTATGTTGAAAATTACCTAGCTAACCCGAATCAACTAACTTAAACAGCCTCTAAGAGTCTATCCAAATAGGACGTAAAAAGTACGGTCATGCAGCGCGTAGCGAAGCCTCTTTACCGCGTATCCTCGTCACTAAGTGGTTTGCGAGCACGGTGTAGCGCCGCGACCCTTCGCGTCTCGGCGTTCGCGCCGTTCCACGCCGAGACGCGAAGGGTCGCGTCGCTACACCGGCCGGCCGATTTTCGCATTCCACCTCGCGATGAGGATAACTAATTCCTGCTGTTACGCACCACCTTGACGGATTGCTTGGAAAGGGCCTTTGCTGAAGCAGCTGAAGTCTCTTTCTGAAGCGTAGGCGCAATCGGTGCGTAACAGCAGTAATTCTATTTCATTAATTACCGTTGCGGGAAAGATGCTTCGCTACGCGCTGCATGATGCCCTATTCGGATAGGCTCTAAGGATGAGGTTGACGGGCGCGTAACGGGAACGGGGAGTAAGGTCCACCGCCCCAAAAAATCACCGCACTTCGCCCACCAACGCCCCTACCAACGCCCCCGGCAATGCCACCGCCGCCGATATCAGATAAAACAGCAAGCTAAGGCTGACCGATACCGCCGCATCGAGCCCCAGCCACTGCGCCCCGAGTAAAAACACCACCTCGCGCGCCCCCGCCCCGCCCACCGTGAAGGGCAGCGCCGCCGCCACCGACGAAGCCAGGAATACCAGCAGGTACGCCGGCCGCTGCGTGGCAATGCCGGTGGCGGCCAGCAGCGCCAGCACGCACAGCAGCTGCGCCGCCTGCACCCCCAGCGCCAGCGCCTGGGTGCGCCAATAAGTGGGCCCGAATGCCGCAAACCACCGCCGGGTGGCCATGGCCCCGCCCAGCAGCACGCCCCCGGCCACCAGGCTCGCCGTGCCGCGCCAGGCCCACGGCGCGGGCAGCGGCAGCGGCACCATCCAGGCCAGGGCCACCAGCAGCAAGCCCAGCGCCAGCAGCCCGCTCACGCGGTCGAGCACCAGGGCGCGAACCAGCGCGGTGGTTTTAGTAGTGGGGTATGCCCGGCGCAGCACCAGCACCTTGTAGCCATCGCCGCCAATGCCGCCGGGCAAAAACAGGTTGTAGAACATGCCCAGCCAGTACAGTCGCAGGTTGGCGGCCTCGGATAAATCGACCCCTACGGCCCGCTGGAAGTAGTTGAGGCGGCGGGCCGCAATCCCCTTCGAGGCCACGAACAGCGCCACTGCCAAGGCCAGCCAACCGGGCCGGGCGCGGGCAAAAACGTGCCCAATCTGGCTGGGGCTGATGCGGCGAAATACGAACCAGAACGCGGCCGTCAGCAGCGCCAGCTTCAGGAGCAGCAGCAGGGTGGCGTGCAGGCGGGGCGGAGTTGTCAAGTTGACGCGGGGGTGGATTGGTGGTGGGGGAAGGAAACGGTCCCGGTCCGACGGCGGAGCCGTCTGACCGGTTGCCGGGCGCGCTGCTGGAACGAGGCATTTCTACCGATTCCGTTCACGCGACAACCGGTCGGACGGCTCCGCCGTCGGACCGGGGGCTGGCCCGCAATTTTGGCTGAAAGCAACGATTCAGCCCATGCCGCTACTGAAATTTCACCAGATGCAGGCGAATGCCCCGGTCAATGACGAACTCATAGTACTGCCGGTAGCGGCGGCCGACGAGGTACCGGTCTTCGGCCAGGTAAAAAGCATCCGGCGCAGGCGCGGCCGGCAGCTGCGCCGAGGTAGACGAGTACACGATGTGGCCCGTGCCGCGCGTGATGTAAAAGGCTTCGTCGTTGTCGACGTGGGTGTCTTCGAGCTTGTAGATGGGGGCGTGGCCGGCAATTTCGGCCACCCGCAGCGCGGCCGTGCGGTAGGGCGTTTCGTCGCGGGTGAGCAGCCGGGCCGGCAGCACAAACCAGTTGAAGGCCACTCGCATGCACAGCAAAAACAGCCCCAGCCACAGCAGCCGCTGGGCCGGCAACTGCCAGAA
>JAYULN010000126.1:0-2453 GCA_043763525.1 Hymenobacter sp. | reverse complement strand
CTTGCGCTGCCCGAAGAATAGCAGCACCGGGCTCAGAAACCAGGCATCAGCCCCGAGCTTAGTGGCCCAGACGGCCAGCACCCACGGCCAGAGGGCCGGCCAGATTAGCCCCGCAAATAGCCCGGCGGCCAGGGCCACATTGGCTCCCAGCACCAGCACGGCCAGGCGTCGCGGCGCGGCGCTTTGGTAGTGCCGCCACTTGCTGGCCCAGCGCACCCGCTGCCGCAGCAGCGCGGGCAGCGTGGGCGGCGCGGCGGTGCGGACAATGGCGGCCGCATCGGCCAGGAAATACGCCGTGCCGGGAAACGCCGCATGAATTTTATGCAACAGAAACTCGTCGTCGCCGCTGGCCAGGTGGGCGTTGTCGGCGAAGCCGCCCACGGCCTCGAAGGCGGCGCGGCGGTAGGCCAGGTTGGCCCCGTTGCACATGGTGGGCTGCTGCCGCGCCAGGCAGGCCGCGCCCACGCCCACCAGCCCGGCAAACTCCAGCCCCGTAAGCATATTTAAGAAAGTAGCCAGCCCGGTAAGCAACACCGGCCCGCTGATGAAATTGGCCTGCGGCTGCTGGGCTAGGAGCGCGGCGTAGGCCGCCAGCCAGCCAAGGCCGAGGCGGCAATCGGCATCGGTGCATACCAGCCAGGGGGCGCGGGCCACTTGCAAGGCAGCCAGCAGGGCCGCCTTTTTGCCGGTTGCGGAGGCGGGCAATTCGATGAGGCGGAGGGAGAAATTTGCTTCCTGAGCGGCGGCAGTTACGAGGGCGGCGGTGGTATCGGTGGAATGGTCGTTGGTGATGAGAACTTCGAACTGCGCGGCGAGAAGGGTTTGGGCGGCGAGGTCGCGCAGAAGATTGGGGAGGTTTTCGGCCTCGTTGCGGGCGGCGATTAGGATGGAGAGAAGCGGCTGGCCCTCACGGATAACCTCACCCCCTAACCCCCTCTCCCGCAGAGAGGGGAGACTAGTTTCTAGTTCTAAAAACTGTTTACTGCTAAAACCAGAACTAGCTCCCTCCTCTCCGCAGGAGAGGGGGGCTGGGGGGATGAGGTGAACGGGGAGGGCATCCCACCCGCCGCGCAGCCAGCCCATCAGCGCCGCATACGCCACCGGCAGCACCAGCAGCGCCATTCCCGCCACCATCATTTCGCGGTCCGTTTTTCGCGCAGCACGCGCAGACCCGGCACCAGCAGCAGCCCGGCCGCGCTGGGCAATGCAATGTTGATGACCCACAGGCTCAGGCTGGCACTCAGCACCGGCAGCGCCGGCTGGCCCAGCAGCCCAAACAGGTGGGTGGCCGACAACTCCCGCACCCCCACATCGGCCAAGGCATTCAGCGAGGGTACCAACGATTTCAGCAGGAACGTGCCCGCTACGGCGGCCAGCCCCTGCCCCAGCGGCGAGGCCACGCCATAGGCCCCCAGCAGCAGCATAAACTGCGCGCAGAACACCGCGTAGCGCAGCCCCGAAATGGCCAGCACCGCGTGCAGCGCCCGCGCCGAGTACGTGGGCATAATGGCCAGCGCCGGCCGGAAGCGCCGCAGCGGCCGCCACAAGCCCAGCGCCGCCAGCAGCAGCTGCGAGCGGTACAGCGGCACCAGTACCAGCCCGCTCAGCAGCAAGGCCGAGGCCGCTACGCCCAAGCCAGCGGCCGGGTAGCCATTCAAATAAAACTTCAGCATGAAATACAGCAGGCCCGCTACGCCCGCCAGCACCGTGGCCACCAGCTGGCAGTAGCGCCCCAAAAAAACGGCCCCCAGCGCACTCACGCGGCGGCTTTTGAGCTCGATGATGCGGCCGGCATAGTCGCCCACGCGGTTGGGGGTGGCGAAGCCCAGCGTGAGACCCACCAGCACCGCCCGCAGGCTGCGCCCGAACGTAACGGGCTCCAGATGCCGGGCCAGGCGGTACCACTTCCACGCCTCCAGCCCCCAGTTGACGGGCACCAGGGCCAGGGCCAGCAGCACGGGCGTGCGCCCCGCGCTGCTGAAGGTGCTGGCTAGCAGGTGCCGCCAGGCCGCCGCCGTATCAGGGGCGGCAAAAATAGAATGGTAAAGCAGGCCCAGCGTGAGCAGCGTAACCCCAATCTTACCCCAGAACACCAGCCGCTTCCATTGGCGGGCGCGGCGGCTTTCGGGTTCCGGCGGGGCTGCGCCCGAGCCGGAACGAGCCGCTGAAACACTTGCTGCCACTGATGAAACTTCGGTTTCTGGTGCCCCCCCCTTGCCGGGGTCGTAACTTTGGGCCAGATGCCCGCTCCCCTTCGCCCCCGCCCCGCTCCCGCCGTCGAGCTGCTTCCCAAAATCATCATGGGCATCGACCCCGGCACCCAGATTATGGGCTACGCCCTGATTGAGGTGCGCGGCCAGCGGGTCGACGTGCTGTGCTACGACGTTATCAATATGAAGGCCTTGGGGTCGAATCACGCCGTAAAGCTAAAGCGGATTTTCGACCGCATGCTG
>JAYULN010000125.1:0-6025 GCA_043763525.1 Hymenobacter sp. | reverse complement strand
ATGCGGGCCACTTCGGCAATCATGAAGCCGCCCACGCGGTTGTCGAGCGCCCGGCCCACGTAAAACTTGTCGTTCAGCACCGTGAATTCGTCCTCGAACGTAACCACGGCCCCCACGTGGATGCCCATTTCCTCCACTTCCTCGGCGCTGCTCGCCCCGCAGTCCAGAAACACGGTTTCGATGGTGGGCGCTTTGTCCTGCTCCACCTTCCGCACGTGGATGGCGGGCCAGCCGAACACGGCTTTCACCACGCCTTTTTCGCCGTAAATATTCACCCGCTTGCTGGGCGCGACCAGCGGGTCGGAGCCGCCGTTGCGGCGCAGATATAAATACCCTTCCTTGGTGATGTAATTCACGAAATAGGAAATCTCATCGGCGTGGGCCTCAATGACGACTTTGTATTTCGCTTTCGGATTAATTACGCCCACCACCGTGCCGTAGGTATCCACGAAATACTCGTCGATATAGGGCTTAAGGTACTCCAGCCACAACTTTTGGCCTTCCTTTTCGAAGCCGGTAGGGGAGGAGTTGTTGAGGTAGGTTTGGAGAAATTCGAAGGATTCGGGACGCATAATTAACGGTCATTCTGAGCGCAGCGAAGAATCTTATCACGTCAGCGCCGCTGGGGGTAGAAAATATGACGAAGGCAGTCGTGATAAGATGCTTCCTTCGTCAGCATGACAGACGATTACAGCGGAATGTTTCCGTGCTTCTTACGCGGCATAGTATCCACTTTGTTCTCCAGCATCTTGAAGGCGCGAATCAGCTTCTGGCGGGTTTGCGAGGGCAGAATCACTTCATCCACGAAGCCACGGTGGGCGGCGCGGTAGGGCGTGGCAAACTTCTCCTGGTACTCGTCCACTTTTTCCTGGAGCTTGGCGGCCGGGTCATCGGCATGGGCAATTTCGCGCTTAAATATGATTTCGGCCGCTCCTTTCGCGCCCATCACGGCGATTTCGGCGGTGGGCCAGGCGTAGTTCAGGTCGGCCCCGATGTGCTTGGAGTTCATCACATCATACGCGCCGCCGTAGGCCTTGCGGGTAATCACGGTGATGCGCGGCACGGTGGCTTCGCAGAAGGCATAGAGCAGCTTGGCCCCGTTGGTGATGATGCCGCGCCACTCCTGGTCGGTGCCGGGCAGGAAGCCGGGCACGTCCTCCAGCACCAGCAGCGGAATATTGAACGCGTCGCAGAAGCGCACGAAACGCGCGGCCTTGGTGCTGGCATTGATGTCGAGCACGCCGGCCAGCACGGCCGGCTGGTTGCCTACAATGCCGATGCTGCGGCCCGCCAGCCGGGCAAAACCAACCACGATGTTCTCGGCGAAATTCTGGTGGACTTCGAGGAAGGAACTGGTGTCGATAAGCCCCTCAATCACCTCGCGCATGTCGTAGGGCTGGTTGGCGTTGTCGGGAATCAGCTTGTCGAGCACCGGGCGGCTTTCGTCGCCGCTGGCCTCATAGGGTTGGGCGGGGGCCGTTTCTTCGCAGTTCTGCGGCATGTAGCTCAGCAGCTGCTTGATGTGGTTGATGGCCACTACCTCGTTGGCGCACGAAAAATGCGTTACGCCGCTTTTGGCCGAGTGGGTGCTGGCCCCGCCCAACTCCTCGCTGGTCACGGTTTCGTGGGTCACGGTTTTCACCACGTTGGGGCCGGTCACGAACATGTAGCTCGTGTGCTCCACCATCAAAATAAAGTCGGTGATGGCCGGCGAATACACCGCGCCGCCCGCGCACGGCCCCATAATGGCCGACAGCTGCGGCACCACGCCCGAGGCCAGGGTGTTTTTATAGAAAATATCGGCGTAGCCGCCCAGGCTCACCACGCCTTCTTGGATGCGGGCTCCGCCCGAGTCGTTGAGGCCAATCACGGGCGCACCGTTCTTCATGGCCAGGTCCATGATTTTCACGATTTTCTCGGCATGGGTTTCGCTTAGCGAGCCGCCGAACACCGTGAAATCCTGCGAGAAAACGTACACCAAACGGCCGTTTATGGTGCCGTAGCCGGTTATCACGCCATCGCCGAGGTAGTGTTCCTTGTCCAGGCCAAAGTCCTTGCTGCGGTGCATCACAAACTTGCCAATTTCCTCGAACGAGCCTTCGTCCATCAGCAAATCAACCCGTTCGCGGGCGGTGAGCTTGCCTTTTTTATGTTGGGAATCGATGCGGGCCTGGCCGCCGCCGAGCAGGGCTTCTTCGTTTTTGCGGGCCAGCAGTTCGGTTTTGGAAAGGTGGGCGTGGGCGTGCGGGTCGGGCATGAGCAGGGCTAAGAGCGCAGGTGGGAAGGGTGCGCGGGAATTGGAGGCCAAAGGTAGGTTACGGGTAGATTACGGACGCGCAAAAAGAACGTCATGCTGAGCGCAGCCGAAGCATCTCTACCGGGGAAGTAATTGATTTACTCTCGCGGTAGAGATGCTCCGGCTGCGCTCAGCATGACGTTCTGGCTATTGCCAATAACCTGTCTTCTGGTCTACAGTGTTTTCCCCAGCAGCAGCAGCATAAACGCGTATTGCCGGGCCGTGTCGTCAATCGACTTGAAGCGGCCCGAGGCCCCGCCGTGGCCGGCCACCATGTCGGTGTGCAGCAGCAGCAGGTTCCTGTCGGTTTTTTTGGCCCGCAGCTTGGCTACCCATTTGGCTGGCTCGTAGTATTGCACCTGCGAGTCATGCAGGCCGGTGGTTACGAGAATGTTGGGGTAGGCCTGGGCCTTCACATTGTCGTAGGGCGAATACGAAAGCATGTACTTGAAATACTCTTCATTGGCGGGGTTGCCCCACTGGTCGTACTCGCTGGTAGTGAGGGGAATGCTGGGGTCCGACATTGTCGTGACCACATCCACGAACGGCACGGCCGCAATTACCCCTTTGTATAGGTTGGGCCGCATGTTCAGTACCGCGCCCATGAGCAGGCCGCCGGCGCTGCCGCCCATGGCAAACAGCTTGTCGGGGGCGGTGAACTTGGTGGTGCCGGGGCCCGAAGCGGCCGGGTGCGGTTTGGTGAGGTACTCCGAGCAGTCGATGAAGTCGTTGAAGCTGTTGATTTTGTGCAGCATCCGGCCGTCCTCAAACCACTGCCGGCCCATTTCCTGGCCACCGCGAATGTTGCACAGCGCGTACACGAAGCCCCGGTTCAGCAAGCTCAGCCGGGCGGCGCTGAAGGTGGGGTCCTGCGAGTAGCCGTAGGAACCATAGGCGTATTGCAGCAGCGGCGCGCTCCCATCCAGCTTCGTGCCTTTCTTGTACACGATGGACATGGGAATGAACTGCTTATCGCGCGACTTCACAAACACGCGCTCCGTCACGTAGTCGTATTTATTGTAGTTGCCCAGCACCGGCTGCTCTTTCAGCAGCGTGCTGGCGCGGGTGGCCATGTCGTACTCAAAAATGGAGGGCGGCGTGGTGAGCGAGGTGTAGTTGTAGCGCAGCACCTGCGTGTCAATTTCCCGGTTGGTGCCGATGGTAGCCGTGTAGGCAGCCTCCTCAAACGGCAGGTAGTGTTCCTGCTTGTCCTTCATGCTCACCACGCGCAATTGGCGCAGGCCGCCCTTGCGCTCGTTCAGCACCACGAAGTCCTTGAACAGCTCAAAGTTGTCGAGGAAAATTTCGGGGTGGCGCGTCAGGGCATCGCCCCAGTTGGCCTTGGGCGTGGTGGCGATGGGCGTGGCCATCAGGCGGTAGTTGGGGGCCTGCCAGTTGGTGCGGATGTAGAACTTATCGCCCAGGTGCTCTACGTGGTACAGGTGGTTTTTTTCGCGGCGTTGAAACACCTTGGACTGCTCGGTGGGCGCGCTCGCCTCCAGGTAGCGGTATTCCGACGAGAGCGAGCTGATGAGCTCAATGCCAATGTATTTTCTCGATTTCGAGCGGCTTACGTGGACGTTGAAGGTGTTGTCCTTTTCCTCATAAATGAGGGCATCGCCCTTGGGGTCAGTGCCCAGCACGTGCCGGTACACCTGGTAGGGCAGCAGGGTGTTCACGTCCTTTTTGGTGTAGAACACCGTCTTGTTATCGGCCGCCCACACCACTTCGCCACCGGTGTTGGCAATGCGCTCGGGCAGGTCTTTGCCCGTGGCCAGGTTCTTGAAACGCAGCGTGTAAAGGCGGCGGCTCACGGTATCGACCGAGAAAGCCAGCAGCTTGTTGTCGTCGCTCACGGCGTAGTCGCCAATCTGGAAATAGGCCTGGCCCGTGCCCATCTCATCCCCATTCAGCAGCATTTCCTCGGGGTTGATGACGCTGCCTTTTTTGCGGCAGTACACCGGGTATTCCGACGCAAACTCGTAGCGGGAGTAATAGTAATAGCCGTTGTCGCGGTAGGGCTCGGTGGCATCTTCCTGCTTGATGCGGTTCTTTATTTCGAGCGCCAGCTTCTTCTGGAGGGCCTGGGCCCCGGCCATCTGCTTATCATAGTAGGCGTTTTCGGCGTTGAGGTAGCCGAGTACCGCCGGGTCGGTGGGCTGATTCAGCCAATAATAATTGTCGGTGCGCGTGATGCCGAAATTGCTGAACACCTTGGGTTTAATAGGGGCCACCGGGGCCTGGGCCATGGCCCCGCCACTGGCCAGGGCTGCCCCGGCACCGGCAAGCGCCGCTCTTTGCAGAAAATTCATGAGAAAAGAGTTAGCAGTAATTTTGATTTCATGATGTTATTCAAAATCAAAGTACAAGGTAGCAAACGAGCAGCGAAAAAGGCCAGCCCTTTACAGGGGCTGGCCTTTTCGTCTCAATGCACAAGCTAAAGCAGGTGCTGCAAGCAATTACTTCTTCGCGTCCGCATCGTCCGCTTCCGGTGCTTCGGCCGGGCGCTCGTCGCTGGCGAGGTTCTGGTCTTCGCCGCTCTTAGTCACGGAGAAGGTCAACTCGTCCTTGCCGTCCTCGTAGTCGGCCATGATAACATCGCCGTGAACTACCTGGGCCTTGAGGATTTCCTCAGCAATCGGGTCTTCGATGTACTTCTGGATGGCACGGTTCAAGGGGCGGGCACCGTACTTCGGGTCGTAGCCTTTGTCCGATACAAAATCCTTGGCCTTCTCGGTCAGCTCGACGCGGTAGCCCAGCGCCTTCACCCGCGAGAGGAGCTTGGCCAGGCTGATGTCGATGATTTTGTGAATGTCATTTTTATCCAGCGAGTTGAAGACGATAACGTCATCCAAGCGGTTCAGGAATTCGGGCGAGAAGGTCTTCTTCAGGGCATTGGTAATGGTGCCCTTGGTCAGCTCATCCATGTTGTCCTGCCGGGCCTTGGTGCCGAAGCCGATGCCCGCGCCGAAGTCCTGCAAGTCCCGCGCCCCGATGTTCGAGGTCATGATGATGATGGTGTTCCGGAAGTCCACCTTGCGGCCCAGGCCGTCGGTCAGAATGCCATCATCCAACACCTGCAACAGCAGGTTGTACACGTCCGGGTGCGCCTTCTCAATTTCGTCGAGCAGGATAACCGAGTACGGCTTGCGGCGGATTTTCTCCGTCAGCTGGCCGCCTTCTTCGTAGCCCACGTAGCCGGGAGGTGCGCCCACCAGGCGCGACACGCTGAATTTCTCCATGTACTCCGACATATCGACGCGCACCAGCGCATCTTCCTTGTCGAAGAGGTAGGTGGCCAGCACTTTGGCCAGCTCCGTTTTGCCCACGCCCGTCGGGCCGAGGAATACGAACGAGCCAATGGGCTTCTTGGGGTCCTTCAAACCCACCCGCGTGCGCTGAATGGCTTTGACGAGCTGCTTGATGGCCTTTTCCTGACCAATTACCTTGCCTTGCAGCTCCTCGTTCATGTTGAGGAGCTTCTGGCTTTCGTTCTGGGCCACGCGCGAAACAGGGATGCCGGTCATCATGGCGATAACCTCGGCCACGTTCTCTTCTTTCACCGTGTAGCGCTTCTTCTTGGTTTCCTCTTCCCAGCTCTTTTTGGCGGTTTCGAGTTGGTCCAGCAGCTTCTTCTCGGTGTCGCGGAGCTTGGCGGCTTCCTCGTATTTCTGCGATTTCACCACGCGGTTTTTCTCGCCCTTGATGTTCTCAATCTGCTCTTCGAGC